>JANNDB010000344.1:0-3941 GCA_031387285.1 Betaproteobacteria bacterium
CGTGTCGCGTGCGGCCATCAGCGCATTGACTGTCGGTTTGCCTTGACAGCAGGGGTCTGGGCAAGGTGCCGCTGTGCCGCCTCGCGCAACACTGCGGCGTCCATGTCGGCAATGCTGACGACCGGTCCACGGTAGGCAACCCGCTGGCGGATGGCCGACAGACCACTGGCCAACTCACCCTTGGCCGCGTGTTGTACCGGCTTGAACAAGACCCCTTCCGGGGTATCAAACACCTCCAGCCGGGTGCCCGGTCCCCAGCGTCGCGCCGCGCGCAGGGTCTTGGGAATGATGACCTGGCCTTTGCTCGACAAGACAGTGGAATGCACAGGAACAACTCCATTTGTAAGCATTGAATCTTACCAGACGGTGCGACGCACATGATCACCCGACCCTGATCTGGTCTCGCCCCATCATTCGATCACCTCGTCCTCCCGCAGGCGCATCGCCTGCGAAATCGTGACGCCCAAGGCTCTGGCGGTGGCCAGGTTGAATGCGCTGACAAGCTCCATCGCCGTGTGACATCGTACCTGCGGCGCTTCGATGGTGTTTTGCTCACCACTTGGCCGGTGCTGGCGCAGGCCTGCCACTTCATGCCCGAGCACACACAGATCGCGTTCCTGCGCCGGGCCGATGCGGGTGCTCTGGGTGTCATGGAGATGGACCACTCGGCGCTGGCGACGCTGGCGGACTGGAAAGGGAAATACGCCGATCTTCCGATGGATCCGGCGGATGCATCGCTGGTCTGGCTGGCCCAACACACCGGCGTGCTTGGCATCCTGACGATTGATCTGAAGGACTTCTCGGTGTACCGTCTGCCCAACGGCAAGGCGCTGGCACCCGTGCTGCAGGGGTTCACTGAATCACCTCATCGGCGCGCAGAAGCAGCGCCTGCGGGATCGACAGGCCGATTACCTTGGCAGTTTTCAGGTTTATTGCCAGCTCGAACCGGTTTGGCTGCTCGATGGCCAGATTGCCCGCTTTGGCACCCTTGAGGATCTTGTCCACATAGACCGCCGCACGGTGGAAGTTGGCCGCTTCGCTCGGCGCGTAGGCCATCAGAGCACCGATACGCGCCAGTTTGGCGGCCGGCTGCGCCACGCAGGCCAAAGGCAGCGAGACCAGGCAACTGCCGGTAGAGCGCACAAACCGCCTGCGGTCAATCATTCGATCACCCTGTCCGCACGCAGCCCTTCAATCAGGCAACCAGCACCACCGCCCTGGTTATTGGGCAGGCAAACCATGTCGGCCTGCTTCGCCGGCGACAGGACGGCGACTTTCGGGAGCCGGGCAGGTTGCTGGGGCCAGGCAGGAAATGCAACCCACGCCGTCACGAGAACCAGCCACGACAGGGCGAAGCGGCAGGTGTTCACTGGATCACCTCATCGGTGCGCAGCAACAATTTCAATCGGCTCTCCCTCCCGGTTTTTGCCACGCCATCACCGGTAGAGCATCGGCAACGCAACTACCGCGCCCACCAAAACCAGCACCCGCACGACCGCCCCTCGTATTCAAACAGCAAATCGATCTGCATGCCATATTTAGCAAGCGCCCCCGACGCAATCGTCTGGCCCGCGCCTGTGTGGTTTGCGGGTCGATCTGCTGCTCGAATCTGGTCATCGCGACTCAGAACCCGAGAAGGCATGCCAACGCCGATGTACCCGGCCTTGCGATGCTGCAGCCCTGGCACCAAAGTACCCGCGAATCGCGCCATCTTGATTTGACCTTGGCTACCAGGGTATGTATCATTCAAGCATACTTTTACAGGCTGAACACCATGGATGCCACTGTTGCCGAACGTGGGCAGATCACCCTGCCCAAGGCCGTGCGCGACGCGCTGGGCCTGACCAAGGGCACACAACTCACGGTCGAGCTCGACGGCAGCCGCATCATCCTGCGCAAGAATGCCGACGACGCCGTTTCACGCCTGCGCGGCCGCTTCAAGCTGCCCGCAGGCAGGACCACCGACGACATCATGCGCGAGTTGCGCGGCCGCGCCCCGGGCGACCCGGTCGAACCCTCAACGCCGCGCCCTTGATCGCGATCGACTCCTCGGTGCTGATCGACCTGTTGGGCGACGGCGCGCGTGCCGACGCGGCCGAAGAGTGCCTGCGCCAGGCGCTGGCACGCGGCCCGGTGGTGGTATGCGACGTGGTGGTGAGTGAGGTCGTCTCCGGTCTGGCGAAGTTCGGCGGCGGCGGCGCTGCGTTGCTCAGCGCCCTGAAAGAAGCCGGCATCGCCTATGACGCGGTCGAGTCGCGCGCCGCCGTGCGTGCCGGCGAGATGCAACGCCGCTACAAGGAGCGGCTGCGCAGCGCCGGGTTGCCAGTCGCGGGCGAGCGCATGGTGCCTGACTTCCTGATCGGTGCCCATGCGCTGCTTCAATGCACCGCCTTCATTACGCGTGACGCGGGCTTCTTCCGCGACTATTTCAAGGGCCTCAAGGTCATCGTGCCCAAAGGTTGACGCGCCGTCACCAGATCACCTCATCCGCCCGCAACAGCAGCGCCTGCGGAAGCGTCAGGCCCGACGCCTTGGCGGTCTTGAGATTGATCACCAGTTCGGATCTGGTCGGTTGCTCGACTGGCAAACTGGTTGGCTTGGCCCCCTTGAGGATCTTGTCGACATGTATTGCCGCGCGCCGAGTCGTACGTTCGAGGTGCCCGCCATCGCCACAGCAAGGCGACAAGCGGCAAAATAGCCGTACTGCATCGGCAATTTTCCGGAGATCTGCATGGCAAGTCATAGCGCGGACATCGTGTGGGAACGTGGCGACCAGGACTTCCTGTCTGGCCGCTACAGCCGCCGCCATCAAGTGCAGTTCGATGGCGGCGTAGACATGCCCGGCTCGTCGTCGCCGCACGTCGTGCCGCTGCCCTGGTCCGATGCCGCGGCGGTGGACCCCGAGGAGATGTTCGTAGCCTCCCTCTCCAGTTGCCACATGTTGTGGTTTCTCTCGATCGCCGCCGGGCAACGTTACTGCGTCGACAGTTACCGCGACCACGCGACGGGAACCATGGGCAGGAACAGCGGCGGCAAACTGGTGGTGACACGTGTCACCTTGCGCCCGGAGGTGGTTTTTTCCGGCGCCCGCCAACCCGACACTGCCGCACTGGAAGCGCTGCACCATGAAGCCCATGCCGAGTGCTTCATCGCCAACTCGGTGAAGACCGAGGTGGTGTGCGAGCCAGTGCTGGCCGCCACACCGTAGGGAGGGCCACAGCATGCTCCAGCGCCGCAGTTGCCTGCTGGCTGCCGTCACACTGGCCAGCGCCCCGGCGCTCGGTTCCGATCCGGCGCTGCAGGCGGCCATGCGGGCCGGAATCGCGCGCAAGGTGTGCGGTGAATCGCTGACCAACGGAGGGCCGCCACGGTGATGGCGCGCCGCCGTTTCATTGCGGCCGCCGGCGGCCTGGCCTGCGGCGCAGCACAAAGCACCGCCACCGGCCTGCTGGAGGCAGCCCGTTCCGGCGACATCACGGGTCTGACCCGACTGCTCGACGCTGGCACACCCGTGGACAGCCGGGACACCCAGCGCCGTACCGCCCTGCTTGCAGCCACCTATACCAACCAGGTCGGCGCGGCACGCCTGCTGATACAACGCGGCGCCGACGTGAACGCCATCGACTCCCAACAGGACTCACCGTATCTGTACGCCGGTGCCGAAGGCCGGCTCGAGATCCTGCGCCTGTGCCTGGCTGCCGGCGCGGATCTGAAAAGCACCAACCGCTACGGCGGCACCGCGCTGATACCCGCAGCACACCACGGACACGTGGAGACGGTGCGCGAATTATTGAAAACTGCCATCGCCGTGGACCACGTCAATCGCCTCGGCTGGACCGCGCTGCTGGAGGCCATCATCCTTGGCGACGGTGGCGCCGCGCATACGGAAATTGTGCGCCTGCTGCTGGCGGCAGGGGCGAAGCCCGATCTGCCCGACGCCC
>JANNDB010000350.1:0-11953 GCA_031387285.1 Betaproteobacteria bacterium
GCGCGCCTGATCACGGTGTTCGGCGCCAAGTTCAACGCGGAAGATGTCATTGGCCGCGCCCATGCCCTGTTGAAAGTGATGGACGCGCAGCTCGCCACCCGCAGCTTTCTGGTGGGCAACGCCGCGACACTGGCCGACATCGCCGCCTACAGCTACGTCGCGGCGGCGCCCGAAGGCAACGTGGATCTCTCTGCCTATCCGAACGTGCGCGCCTGGCTGGCCCGCGTGGAGGCGCTGCCAGGCTTCGTGCCGTTCGAGAAGACTGCTGTCGGCCTGGCTGCCTGACCGCGCTTTCACAAAACCAGGAGCCGACCATGCAAACCGCGATCACACGCCAGGACAACCCGTTCCATTCCGGCGAGCAAGCCGTGCATGACCGTCTGGGTATTCGCGAACGCACGGTCGACGTCGGGCAGCACGTCATCCGCACCGCCATGCCGGAGCAGCACCAGCGCTTCTTCGAACAGCTGCCCTTCATGCTGGCGGGCTCGGTTGATGCGGCCGGCCGGCCGTGGGCTTCTGTGCTGGTCGGCCGGCCGGGTTTCGTGCGAGCCCCGCACGCAAAGCGGCTGGACTTCAAGTTGCGCCCGATACCAGGTGACCCGCTCGCTGAAGGGCTGGCCCCGGGCGCCCAACTTGGCTTTCTGGGAATCGAGCTGAACACGCGCCGGCGCAACCGCGTCAATGGCCATGTGGTGGCGTCGTCAGCGCAAGGCTTCAGCGTCGAGGTGGATCAGTCGGTGGGTAACTGCCCGCAGTACATCCAGGGCCGCGAGTTCAGGTGGGTACGGGATGCCGGCGATGTGCTCCCGCGCGCCACCGAAGCACTGGGTTCGCTGGGCGCCGATGCACGCGCCTTCATCGAGCGCTCGGACACCTTGTTCGTCGCCACGCAAGCCCCAGCAGCGCAAGGCAACCCGGATGTGGCTACCGGCCGCGGCGCCGACGTCTCGCACCGCGGCGGCCGCCCCGGCTTCGTGAAGGTTGAGGATGAGCGCACCTTGCTGGTTCCCGACTTCACCGGCAATTTCTTCTTCATGACCCTGGGCAACCTGCAGGTGAACCCGCGCGCCGGCGTGCTCTTCATCGACTTCGACAGCGGCGACCTGCTCATGCTGACCGGCAGCGCCGAGGTAGTGTGGGACGGTGACGATCTCAAGGCTTTTGATGGTGCAGAACGCGCCTGGCGCTTTCACATCGAAGCCGGGTGGCGGCTGCGCGACGCCTTGCCGCTGCGCTGGGCATATCAAGAGCTGTCGCCGCATTCAGCCCTCACCGGCACCTGGGCCGAGGCCGATGCGAAGCGCGCAGTACAGCGCCTGGCCCAGACCTGGAGGCCGTACAAGGTCATGCGTGTCGTTGACGAGAGCAGTGTCATCCGCTCGTTCCATCTCACTCCGAACGACGGCCATGCCGTGCCGCCGTTCCTGGCCGGGCAGCACCTGCCGATTCGCCTCAAAACCGCCGCCGGTGAAGAACTGCACCGCACCTACACCATCTCGCAAGCACCCAGCGACGACGGCCTGCGCCTGAGTATCAAGCGCGAGGGCGTGGCGTCCAGCCACCTGCATGACCACGTGCGCGGGAGCGACATCATCGAGGCGCTGGGTCCGCGCGGCCAGTTCACCATCGACGCCACGCTGCGCCGCCCGGCCGTGCTGATCGGCGCCGGCGTGGGCATCACGCCGATGGTGGCGTTTGCACGCCACATCGTCACCGAAGGTTTTCGGCTGCGGCGCATGCGCCCGCTGCATCTGATCCAGGTGGCGCGCGACGCAATGCTGCGCGCCTTTGGTGATGAACTCCAGGAACTGGTGCGGCGCGCCAAAGGCGCAATGAAACTGCATGTGGTACTCAATAGCGTCAACGCTGCGCCCGCGGGCGTTCACGCGACCACACACCAGGGCCCGCTGAGCATCGATCTGCTCAAGAGCTTGCTGCCCTTCGACGACCACGAGTTCTTCCTCTGCGGCCCGCCCGGCTTCATGCAAGCGCTCTACGACAGCCTGCGCGACCTCGGCGTGCGCGACGAACGCATCCAGGCCGAGGCCTTCGGCCCATCGCCGCTGAAGCGCCGCCCGGACGGCACGGTGGCGCCACCAACTCCGCCGGCCCCGGCCGCGAAACAGGCTACCGTGCGCTTCACGCGCACCGGCGATGCTGCCGAGTGGACGCCCGAACGCGGCACGCTGCTGGAGTTTGCCGAAGGTAAGGGGCTGAACCCACCGTTCTCCTGCCGTGCCGGGCACTGCGGCTCATGCGCCACGCGGATGACGGCCGGTGCCGTGACTTATGCCGAACCCACCGCGTGGCGGCCAGCCGAAGGCGAAGTGCTGCTGTGCTGCGCAGTGCCCGCAGCGGGCGGCGGCGAGCGCATCGAGCTTGAGCTTTGACGTCGCGCAAAATGCAGCCATGCATACAACCCACCTGAACGCAGACTTCGAGCAGCGCGTGGTGATACCACCCGCCGATGCGGCCGGCTGGCAGCCCTCGCCGGAACCCGGCGTACAGCGCCACCGGCTCGACCGCATCGGCGACGAAGTGGCCCGTGCCACCAGCATCGTGCGTTACGACTCGGGCTCACGCTTCGCCCGCCACACACATGGCGGCGGCGAGGAGTTCCTGGTGCTTGAGGGCACCTTCAGCCACGAGCACGGTGACTACCCCACCGGCACCTACGTGCGCAACCCGCCGGGCACGTCGCACACGCCGTTCTCAAGCGACGGCTGCACCCTGTTCGTCAAGCTGTGGCAGTTCGCCGCAGGCGATGGCGAGCCGGTTTGCATCGACACCACCGAAGGCGCCTGGCGCCCGGGGCTGGTGCCGGGCCTGGCGGTGCTGCCTTTGCATGAATTCGACGGCGTCAGCACGGCGCTGGTGCGCTGGGCGCCCAACACCCGCTTCAACACCCACAGCCATCCCGGCGGCGAAGAGATCCTGGTGCTGGAGGGCCTGTTTTGCGACGAGCAGGGCGCGTACCCGGCCGGCACCTGGCTGCGCAGCCCGCGCTGGAGCCGGCACTCGCCGTTCACGGGAGCGGAGGGTGCGTTGATCTACGTGAAGGTGGGGCACCTCGGAGCGCCGTTTCTCGCGCTGCCGACGGCGGGTTGAAGACCAGGTTTTTGGTTTCCGATACGCCCCCCTTGCGGGACGGCAAAGCAAGCGGGAAGGCGCGTATGCCTTTGGGGAAAATGACCATGTGGAGCTCCAAGACAGGCAAAAAGTGCCCGTCAATGGCGTGACTGTATGCACCCTGACCCCGCAGAAAAGGCCGCTGGCCGCGAAGAAACCCTTGCTGAAAATGCAGTGATCGGGCCGCTCGCGCGGTCCCCGCATCTTCCGCGCTGCGCACATGCTCCGCCACTTGGCGGCTCAGCAGCCGCGTGATGCCCAGGCCAGCCACTGCGGCGGCGATGGTGGGGTCGTTACTGGTGGTGCGTAGGCGCTGGGGCGCCGCTGCAAGGGTCGCCAGCATCAACAAAGCGCCACTCCGACACCGGGGTCACGCCCGAAGCCGAGACGATGGTGTGCCCGGCCAGGTCTTCCGGCTGCGTCCTGCCGTTCTACTCAGAATGCGCGGTGGACTACGTCGTGATCGTCGCCAATCGGCGCGGCGCGGTTGCGCCCCTCAAACCTGTGCCGGCTCCTGCGGCCACGCGCCCATCGCCAGATCGGCGAGCCGCTTGAGCAGTGCCGGCTTGGCGCCGTCCCTGGCTTGAACCGCCATGCCCTGGATCGTCATCGCAAAAAACGCCGCCAGTGTCGCGGTGTCGGTATCGGCGGGCAACTCGCCCTCCTGACGGGCGCGGTTCAGCCGCGTGCGGATGGCCTGCTGCGCAGCCTGGCGAAGCCCCGTCACATTCTGCACCAGCGCGCCCTGGGCCTCGGATGCTTGAAGCTCTCCGGCGGCCACCATGCAACCCAACGGATGCCGGGCATCGGCAAACTGGCGCGCTGCAGCCTGCAACATCTGCTCGACCGCCGCCCGCGCACTGCCTGAGCCGGACATCGGCTCGCTCAGGAAGCCGCCATAACGCTGGCCATACAGCGCCAGCGCCTCGCGAAACAGCGCCTCCTTGGAGCCGAACGCGGCATACAGGCTGGGTGGCGCGATGCCGATGGCGGTGGTCAGCTGCGCTGTTGACGTGCCTTCGAAACCATGGCGCCAGAACAGCTCCATCGCCGTGTCGAGCGCCTGCTCGCGATCGAACGCCCTGGGCCGGCCAGCGCGCCTGGGGATGGGAATGTCTTCACTATTCACAGCATTAGTGTATCAAACGATAAATAATTTTGACGCGTATTGCTTTTTGGCTTATTATTTAGTCTTCACTACACATTATGTCATCCACATGTCTCTCACCTCACGCCATTTCCAGCTTGCATTCACCGGCGGCGCCTTTGAACTGAAACCCGGCACCCGGCCCGGCGTCTTGCCCGCAGCCGGGCAAGTGTTGATCCGCATCGGCGCGGCCAGCCTGAACTACCGCGACCTGCTGACCCTGCAAGACCCGTCGTCGAACCGGCCCGGGCTGATCCCCCTGTCCGACGGTGCCGGTACCGTCGTCGCTGTCGGCACTGGCGTCACGCGCTGGCAGGCCGGTGACCGGGTCAGCGTCAATTTCTTTCCAACATGGCAGGCAGGTGGGTTTTCACCCACGGCCTTGGCCCATGCGCTTGGTGGCGGGCAGACCGACGGCATGCTGAGCGAGCATGTGCTGGCCGACGCCGCCTCGTTGGTGGCCGTCCCAAATCACCTGAGCCTGGCCGAAGCGGCCACCCTGCCCTGCGCCGCCGTGACCGCCTGGCATGCGTTGTTCGAACGCGGCCAGTTGCAGCCCGGCGAAACCGTGCTGGTGCAAGGCACCGGCGGCGTGGCGTTGTTCGGCCTGCAACTGGCCACGGCCTTGGGCGCCAAGGTCATCGTCACGTCCTCGTCGGATGCGAAGCTGAAGCGTGCGCGCGCCCTGGGCGCCTGGAAGACCATCAACTACAGCCAGCAACCGGCCTGGGACGCGGCCGCGCTGGACCTCACCGAAGGCAAAGGGGTCGACCACATCCTGGAACTTGGGGGCCCCAACACCTACGACCGCTCCATCGCTGCCATTTCGCCCGGCGGGCGCATCGCCCAGATCGGGGTGCTCACGGGCTTCGCGTCGCAGCCCAACATCCTGCCGCTGCAGTTCAAGAACGCCAGCATCAACGGCATCTGTGTTGGCTCGGTGCAGCATTTCGAGCGCCTGAACCAGTTTCTGTCGAAGCACCGCATCCACCCCGTGATCGACAAGACCTTTGCCTTCGACGACGCGCCTGCCGCCTATGCGCACCTGAAGTCGGCGGGCCACTTCGGCAAGGTGGTGATCGATCTGAGCTGAATTCGAACCAGCGCCACCGCCGTAACCCGTGGCGAAATTCGCGGTCACGGCAGACGAGTGGCTCCCATTGTTTCAATTTCCGAAAGAGTGTCTTGACGGACAACGGTATTCACAGGGCCAGCCGATTGCCCGACAGTCGATCCATTGCACCAACCGCACCCCCGGCACACCCACCATGCTGCCATCCCCCTTTTTCACCGAATACGCCCATGACCTGGGTGATGACACGGCCTGGCTGGGCCGCGACGTGATGCGGGACCTGCTGCGCCTGCGCCGACACCAACCAACCGATACCCCCAAAAGAGCCTGCCATGACCACACTCCCCTCACCCCGCCCGCCGTTGCCACCCTTTACCCGCGAGACCGCCGTTCAAAAGGTGCGCCTTGCCGAGGACGCCTGGAACACGCGTGACCCGCAACGTGTGGCGCTGGCCTACACAGTGGACACGATCTGGCGCAACCGCGCCGAGTTTCCGTCGGGCCGGGCGCAGGTGCAGGCCTTGCTTGAGCGCAAGTGGGCGCGTGAACTGGACTACCGGCTGATCAAGGAGCTGTGGGCGCACGACGGGCACCACATTGCCGTGCGTTTTGCGTATGAGTGGCACGACGACGCCGGCAACTGGTTCCGCTCCTACGGCAACGAAAACTGGGAGTTCGACGCGCACGGCTACATGCACCGGCGTTTTGCCAGCATCAACGACAAGCCCATCGCCGCCACCGATCGCAAGTTCCACTGGCCGCAAGGCCGCCGGCCCGACGACCACCCCGGCCTGAGCGACCTCGGCCTGTGAACCCGAAGACCGGCGCCATGCACCCGAACCCTGTCATCGACACCGACGTCGCTACCAGATGATCGACGTCTACACCGCCAACACGCCCAACGGCGTGAAGGTTCCCATTGCGCTGGAAGAACTGGGCGTGCCCTACCGCATCCTGCGCATGAACCTCGGCGCCAACGAGCAGAAGCGTCCAGAGTTCCTGCGCCTGAACCCGAATGGCCGCATCCCGGTCATCGTCGACCCCGACGGGCCAGGCGGCGCGCCCTTGAGCGTGTTCGAGTCGGGCGCGATCCTGTGGTACCTGGCCGAGAAGTTTCCGGGCCTGATGCCCGGCAATGCTGTCGAGCGCATCCGCGCCCTGGAATACACTTTCTTCCAGGCCGGAGGCGTCGGACCGATGTTCGGTCAGGCAGGCTGGTTTGCGCGGTACAGCGAGCGCGTGCCGCTGGCCATCGAGCGTTACCAGACCGAAGCGAACCGCCTGACCGCCGTGCTCGAAGCACGCCTGCAGGCGGCACCCTGGCTGGCCGGCCAGAGATACTCGGTGGCCGACATCATGAACTTTGGCTGGCTGCGCGCGCCGCAATACGCCGGCGTGCAGCTTGACGCCTACCCATCAGTGCGCGCATGGGTGGAGCGCATCGCCACGCGGCCTGCCGTGGTGCGCGGACTGCAGGCGATCGCCTGAATCGGCCTGGGGCAGATCAGCGCCCCATCCAGCGCAGCATTCAGCGCAGCGGGAGCTTCCAGCGGCACAAAATGCCCGACACGCTGCAGCTCCATCCACTGCGAGCGCGTTGCGCGGCGCACATCGCCCGCTGCAAGGGTTGCGGACATAACCGGTCCCGGGCACCGCTTACCAGCAACAAGGGGCCCTCGAACGCAGCCAGCGCCGCTCGCCCGTCGGGTCGCCCGGCGGCCCATGCGAATTGTGCGAACGCAGTGCGCCGGGGGGTGCCCAGCGCCATGTCATGCACCAGCGCCGCGTGCCGACGCCGCGCCGCCTCATGGTGGAAATAGGCTGGTTTGACGTGGCGCGCCACCTCCGCCGGCCCGCGGTCACGCCACATCTTTCGCAGCCAGGCGCTCTTGCGCCGGGCCGGGGCGCCGGCCGGCTGGGCGTTGCTGGCGATCATGGCGATACGGTCGATGCGCTCGGGGGCCAGGCGCAACAGCTGCAGCGCCCACAAGCCGCCCAGCGAGAATCCGGCTATTGAAAATTTCGGCGGCAGGCGGCACAACAGCGTGTCTGCCCATTCCCGGGATGCCCCGAGCTGCGCGTAATCGGGCAGTTCCGAACAGCGTCGCCGCGCCGCAGCCAGGGCTTCGAGACCGTTGCGCTGAGGCTGCAGATCGCCGCAATCTGTTGCAAATCAGCTCAACGAGGCTTAAAGTTCGGCCCACTGTCGACCGAATACTAGAAGTCTCTCACCTTGAGGAGCCTGCCCATGAATCGACCAGCTACCCTGATTTTTGCGATTGTGTTCAGCCTTACCGCCGCATCCGCAATGGCGCAAACCGTACGCAAGGCGAAACCCAAGGCCAAGCCGGTCGTCGTGAGCAAGGCACAGTTGCAGCCCAAGGCCAAGCCGGTCGTCGTGAGCAAGGCACAGTTGCAGCCCAGGGCCAAGCCGGTCGTCGTGAGCAAGGCACAGTTGCAGCCCGAGGCCGCTGTCGTCGCGCTGGCGCCGCTCTCCGCCAACAACGCCAACCCCAGCCCGCCGGTAACAGCCGTGTACCCGGTCACCGACTACTTGCGCGGCCAGAGTCTGGAAGCTACCAACCGCCGCCTGGCGCTGGCCGCTTACCGCCAAGCCGCCGAGCAGGGGCATGGCCCCTCGCAAAGGCGCTTGTGGCAACTGCTCAAAGACACCCCGGGCAACGAATCGGTGGCCACCGTGTACCAGAAGGAAGCCTGGAAGCAGGGCGTGCCCGGTGTACCCAAGCCCCTCTCGCCGGTGCGGTTCAACTGAGCGGGGCTTCCCGAGTCATGGCACGTGTTGCGTTGTCTGTGAGCGTCTTGCCGTCCCACCTTGAGTGACCTTGATGGGGGCGAGGATGGTGTCGCCTGATCGCCAGCCTGAATCGGCCTGGGCCGATCAGCTCCCAATCCAGCACAGCAGCGCGGCATTCAGCGCGGCGGGAGCTTCCAGCGGCACAAAATGCCCGACGCGCGGCAACTCGAGCCACCGCGCACGCGGCTGCGCGGCGCACATCGCCTGCTGCAAGGGTTGCGGACATAACCGGTCCCGGGCACCGCTTACCAGCAGCAAGGGGCCCTGGAAAGCAGCCAGGGCCGCACGCCCGTCGGGCCGCGCAGCTGCCCAGGCGAATTGAGCGAATGCGGTGCGCCGGGGGGTGCGCAGCGCCATGTCGTGCACCAGCGCCGCGTACCGACGCCGCGCCGCCTCATGGTGGAAATAGGCTGGTTTGACGTGACGCGCCACCTCCGCCGGCCCGCGGTCACGCCACATCTTTCGCAGCCAGGCGCTCTTGCGCCGGGCCGGGGCGCCAGCTGGCTGGGCGTTGCTGGCGATCATGGCGATACGTTCGATGCGCTCGGGCGCCCGGCGCAGCAGCTCCAGCGCCCATAAGCCGCCCAGCGAGAACCCGGCTATTGAAAATTTCGGCGGCAGGCGGCGCAGCAGCGTGTCTGCCCATTGCCCGGATGCCCCGAGCTGCGCGTAGTCGGGCACCACTACCCTCGCCACACCGCGCAAGGCAGGCCGTTGCCGCGTAAAGACCCGGTGGTCACACAAGGTACCGGCCAACAGCACCAGGCAAGGCAAGCCGCTCATTGACCGGGCGATCGGGCCTTGTTGAACTCGCGCAGGCGCGCAAACACGTCCACGCCGATCTGCCGGTACACATGCAGCAAGTCCACCAGCACCCAGTTCTCGCGGATCAGGCCGTTCTCGCAGCGCCAGAAATCCAGGCTGCGCATGGTGATCTTCTGGCCGGCGGGGGCGATGCCCAGCCAGCCGTCGCCGCTGATGCTCATGTGCATGCCGGGCCAGGCGGTGACCGCCACATAGTCCCCATCGGCAAACAGGTTGCCTTTGCCGGCTACCGTGGACCCGACCCGGTCCGGCATGGCGTTGAGGAACGGGATCTGGTGCCAGTTGCGAAACCCCGCGATGCCACGCCCGGTGCCGATGCCCGAGGGGCCATACCAGTTGCACTTCGGGTGCCAGTAGTCGCCCAGGCGCATGGCGTCGACGCCACCCGTCGCAAATTTGCCCAGGCCTGTCAGCATGTCGCCCACCAGCTTCAGGCTGGCTGTCGACCGGTCGGGGTCGCGCGGGCCATTCAACATTCCATCCTGCGTAGCGGGGCCGGGCACCTGCCACTCGCGCCCAAGGGCCGGAGACATCGGCCAGGCGCGCGCCTGCAGCATCACTTCGGGGATGTCCCACAAGGCCTGCATTTCGACCACACGGCCGTCTTCCATGCGGTAGAACTCATGGAATCGCATCGCCACCTGGTGCCCGGTTGGAGGAATGTCCAACCAGGGCCTGACGAAGGTACCGGTGTAATAGCCGCAGCAACCCACCCAGTTGGCGCCACTGCCACCGGGGCCAGCCATGACGATCGTGTCGCGCCGCTCCAGATCAGGCATGGCATGGTGCAGGGGCTTGAAACCCTGTTCAAACAGCCCGAGCGGGCCGTCCAGGTCTTCAAGCGGTGTCGCCAGGTGCACGGCCGCCCGAGGATCGAACACAGTCTGCAGGGCGCGAACCACCGCGTCTGGCTCGTAGTCGTACAAGGTCTTGCGCAGCGGCAGCAAGGCCGCCCGGTTGCGGCCATGGAGTTCGTCTGTCATTGTGCTCATGCTCCCGTGCCGGCGTCGGAATGCGCCAGGATTTGCTTGTAGATCGACACTTCGTCGGTCGCCATGTATTCGGCCACCACGCGCCCCTCGGTCACCTGCAGGTGGCTCATGCCCATCACGTACACCGGTGCACCGGTCGGTTCGCCAAAGTGGCCAAAACCGCTGTGGGTGCCGCTGAGGGACCAACGCAGGGCAATGCGGACCGGTCGCTCGGGCTCGCGATTGACTAGCGCGCTCTCAACCTTGTAAGTGGCATCTGGGAACGAAGCCAGGTAACCCATTGCAAACGTGTCGATGTCGCCATGGCCATAGCGCACGTCTCCGCCTGGCGCATGGAAAGCGGCGCCATGAAAGTACAGGTCACGGATGGCCGCAGTTTCCTTGTTGTGCCAGAGTCGCATCAGGTGCTTGACCACGTCCGCCACGGTTTCATCTTCTTGCACGGTTGGCTTGAACCTGCCGGGCTTGTCGTGGGCAGGCAGAAAGAACGACACGGGAACGCCCTGGCGCCGTTCGCGCTCGACCATGTCCTTTGCCAATGCGCGTGGCTCGAGGCCCAGGCAGCGGGCGAATGCCGCCTGGTCACGCACCAGCCATTCCTCCACCACGACCTGGTCACGTACCCAGCAGTCGGCGATGATGCGGCTGCGCACCACCTTGCCCTGGGCGCGCCCGAGAATGCCGTCTCCGGTATGCGTCATGACCGAGGTCAGGCGGTGCGACGATAAGAAACTGCCGTCGCCATAGGCCGTCCAGACCACATCCTCACCGACCAGTTGACGGTTCGGGAACTGGTGCAGTGTCTGCAGGGTTTGCGCAGTGACGCCGTGGTTGCTGCCGGTAAAGCCCGTGGCGGCGCGCAGCAGGATGTCGGGTGCGTAGTACTTGTCGAGCTTGCCGCCTATGCCGCGGTCCTCCCAGATTTCACGGGTGATGCCGTAGATGAAGTCGGGAACCGTTGCGTAACTGCCGAGGTCAGGTTTCATTTGGATCAATCCGGAGCTTTGCGGGCCACGGCGAAGCCGTGGCGTATCGACATCGAAGCACGATCATTCTGCCGGGATTCACTGTTTTGCAGCAGCGTTTTTGCCCGATCCTTCTTCCTGGGTGCTTGCAACTCCGGAATAAGCATCAGGCCAAGGGCCAGCGAACCAAACAGGGCGTAGCCAACCACCACCGGGCGCGTCGTCATATCGAAGGCCAAACCGATCCAGGCGGCGATGACAAGACTCAGCGCAGTGTTCAGTGACGCCATCACCGCCGAGGCAAGACCGGCTATGTGACCAAGGTCGCGCAGCGCAATCGCGTTGAAGTTGCCGAAGGTCAGCCCGAGTAGAAACAGCATAGGGCAGTTGAACGCCATCCAGACCCACAGCGGTGGCTGGCTGCCCAAGACCACCAGCGCGGCCAGAAACAGCAGTGACCACACCAGCATTGCCGCCACCGCGACGACGCAGATACGCTCCATCGTCACGCTTCGAACCAGGCGCGCGTTGGTGAGCGTGGCCGCGGAAATGAAGGCAGCCGACGCGCCAAAGATCACCGCGTAGAGATCGCCAACCTGGTAAAGATCCTGGAACAACTGCTGGGATGAGTTGATGTAGCCCATCAGCGCCCCATAGCAGCATCCTCCGGCAAGCGTGTAGGCCATCGAACGCCGGCTGCCAAGCACCTCGAAAAGGGCCGCGAACAGCGCCCGGGGCCGCACGGAGCGTCGTTGCGCCAGCGTCTCCGGCTGGCGCATCAACAACCACAACCCGCCACCCAGACACACGGCGGCAAGCACGCCGAACAGGCCACGCCAGGGCATGAGGAAAAGCAGCGCCTGACCGACCGCGGGCGCTAGCACAGGCACCATGATGAAAAGGCCCATGATGAGCGACATGATGCGCGCCATCTCGTTGCCGGCGAAGCGGTCGCGGATAAGGGCCACGGTGACGATCCGCGGTCCGGCGGCCCCGAAGCCCTGC
>JANNDB010000383.1:0-5667 GCA_031387285.1 Betaproteobacteria bacterium
GTCGTCGCCATAGGCATCGACCAGGAGGTCGGCCGCCACAAACAGCGCCGTGACGATGCCGGCCAGCAGCAGGGTGGCGAGCGCCTTGGGAGCAGCCGGGGACGGGCCATGTTGCATTACGGCCGGCGGCTCGCCAGCGCCAGAAAGTTTGGGAAGTGTGTTCATCTATCAAATATAGGGTTTACCCTAGTAACTGTCAAATAGCTTCTGACAATATCGCCCATTCATAGTGTTAATGAACATGCCAGCATGGCTTGCTGGCATCTGGCGCCATTCAACAGCCGTAGCGGCGCTCCGGGGCCTTGGCTGGCATATCCGCGAACGGCCACTGGGGGAGCGCTTCGCCGGCTTCCTCGGCCTTCCACTCGGCGCGAAACCGCGCGGCTTGCAGTTCCGCCATGAAGCGCGGATCGGTTTGTGCAATGCGCCAGGTTTGCAGGTCGGCGGCGCGCGACGCCCTGATGTTCGACTGGCTGCTTGGGTTGGACATAGGTGTTCATGGAAACGTCCTTTCGATCAATGCGCGGGAGATCCACTCCGCTTCATATTGGGGTTAACACTAATAACACTCAACTTTATTCTGGTGATTGACTGAATTCAGATTGGTGATAAATTGGCGTGTATGCCGTCTCGCGTTGTTGCGCCCAACTTCCGCACGCTGGACCTCAACCTCCTGCGGGTGTTTGATGAAGTCATGGCAGAGCGCAGCCTGACGCGGGCCGCGCGTAACCTCTCACTCACCCAGCCCGCGGTCAGCAACGCCTTGCGCCGCTTGCGTGGCGCGCTGGGTGACGAACTGGTGCGCCGCAGTGGACAGGGCATGGAGCCGACCCCGCAGGCCCTGCACCTGTGGCCGGCGGTGCGCGACGCGCTGCGCCAGCTGCAGCAATCGCTGGCGCCCGAGAGCTTTGTGCCCCATGAGGCCGACAACAGTTTCGTGATCGCCATGGCCGACGCTACGGCGGCGGAGATCGTTCCCCGCCTGGTCGACATCCTGGAGACGGAAGCGCCAGGGATCTCTTTGCGTATCGTTCCGCTGGCCACACGGGATCCGCGCAAATTGCTCGACGAGGAGGCGATCGATCTGGCTGTGGGCTATTTCCCTGCCGCGCTGGCCGATCTGACGGCGCGCGCCCAGGTCGGCAAGGCGGTAGCCTACCGCCACCAGCGCCTCTACGACGGCGAGTATGTATGTGTGATGCGTGATGGACATGCGTTGGCCACAGGCCCGCTGACCCTGAACCGGTATTGCGCCGCGCGCCACTTGCTGGTGAGTTTTGGCGGGCGCCCGTTCGGATTCATCGATGAGGCGCTGGCCGGACTTGGCCGCGAACGGCGTGTGGTGCTGACGGTGAACCAGTTCTTCACCGCCGGCCGCGTCGTGGCAAACTCCAACCTGCTGACGGTTCTGCCGCGCCACTTTGTCGGGGTGACCGGAATCGCCGACAGCCTGGTGCTGCGCAATCTGCCATTTGACGTACCGGCCGTGCACGTGGACTCCCTGTGGCACGAGCGCGTAGAGCCGAGCAGTGCCCATCAGTGGTTGCGCCGAACCGTCACCCTGTGTGCAAAAGACGCCGCGAATCCATGAAGATCCAGTTGCTGTCGGACCTGCATCTCGAAGCGCATCCCGCATTCAAGGCACAGCCCGCGCCCGGTGCGGACGTATTGGTGCTGGCCGGCGATATTGGCTCCTACCAGCGCGGTTCGCGTCTGACCGACACGGATTTCGGACTGGCGCGGTTTTCGCCGCTGGCGGGTTGGCCGACGCCGGTTCTGTTTCTGCCCGGAAACCACGAATACGACGCGCTGGACTTCGACGAAACCCATGACCGCTTGCGCGAAACCTGCACCCGGCTGGGCCTGATTTGGCTGGAACGCGAAACAGTGCACATGGGCGGCGTGCGCTTTGTCGGGACCACCTTGTGGAGCGACTTCGATGCCCTGGGCCCTGCCGCGGACGACCCCAGCGCGACGGTTACCCGCCAGTTACAGGCCCGCGACAAGGCGTTTCGCGCTGCCAACTACTATTTGCGTACCACCGGCTCCACGCGCGACGGCAAGCCCTTTCTGGCTGAACAGGTCCGCGCGCTGGCGCTGGAATGCCAGGCCTGGCTGGACCAGGCCCTGTCGACGCCGCATGCGGGATTGACAGTCGCCGTGACGCACTTTGCGCCCAGTCTACGCAGCACCGACCCGCGTTACGGGCTGACGCCCGGCACCGCCGGGTTCTGCAATGCACTCGACCATCTGCTGGAGCGCGTGCCCTTGTGGCTGCACGGCCACCTGCATGCGCCCAGCGACTACCTGCACCGCGGTTGCCGCGTAGTGGCAAACCCGCTGGGGTACGCGGGCAAGAAGGAGCAGGAGGCCTTTCTCCCCACCATGCTGATAGACACGCAGGAGTTGCGTGCCGGCCCGCCAGCTTGATCCATGTCACCCCGGCCAGGGGTGGCGCGCCTACACTGCCATCAGCACCATCACCGGAGCAAACCATGAAGATTCTTCTCGCCGTCGACGGCAGCCGCTACACCAAGAAGATGCTGGCCTATCTGGTCACCCACGAAGAGACGTTTGCCGCCAACCAAAACGAGTTCACTTTGTTCACGGCGCATTCCCCGCTGCCTGCGAACGCGCGCATGGCATTGGGCAAGGATGTGGTGGACAAGTACCACGTCGATGAGGCGGAACGCGTACTGGCGCCGGCATCGAAATTCCTCACGCGCCACGGCATCGATGCCAAGAGCGCCTGGAAGATCGGACATGCAGGGGAAGCAATCGCCAAATTCGCCGAGACCGGAAAGTACGATCTGGTCTTGATGGGCTCGCACGGCCATGGCGCGCTGGCCAATCTTGTCATGGGTTCGGCCGCCACGCGTGTGCTGGCGCACTGCAAGGTGCCGGTGCTGCTGGTTCGCTGAGAGGCTGAGAGTCTTTCGAACATGCCCGCTCATCACGCGATAAGGCGCCCGCTCGTTGTTGCAAATGCTCGCCATAGCACGAACTATGAGACTGCCCTCGCCGGGTGGAACGCCTGCTTCGGCATCACCGAAGTGCTGAGCCCCCTGCGCGAGATAGACAAATGGGTGCGACAGCGGTTACGATGCCACGCACGGAAATGGTGGGGCTGCGAGGCTTCTTTCTTGCCCGATCAGGCGGTGCAGAAACGAACCTTCTCAGTTACCTTGACCAACCGGCCCGGAGCAATCGATGACGTCAAATTTTCTCGCGAAAGTCATTTCAGGTGCGGTGCTGGTTTGGCTGTCAATTGGCGTTTCGACAGGGGCTGGCGAGTCCGCGCCGGCAAACCAGCCCGAGCAAGGATTTCAAGCGCACATTTTGATAACAGGCTCCCACACTGCAACCGAGAAATGGGTGCTTAGCCCGCCGGGTGAGCGCGGGGGCGATCACGGACGTCTGCGAACGGTATCGAAGGGGCAGAAGATCTATTTTCCAGTGATTGCCACTGGTTACAAGCCGTCAGATTCGGGGCAAATCAATTTCGTGGCGGACTTGGAAATTGTCGCGCCAAGTGGCAAAGTGATTGCGCTCAAGAAGTGCTGTAGCGCCGTCCGAGGTGATCCCCGAACGCCGGGCGTGGTCGTCCTGAACCCGGTAGTCGAAATAGTCTTCGATGCAGATGATCCAGCGGGTACATATACCGCCCGGGCCACCGTGTCGGACGGTTCCCGTACAGCTGCCGCAAGAGAGAGCTTTCGTTTGCAGACTGGAACGGGCGCGCAGACAGGGGCCGCATTGCAGGGCGAACCCAAGCCCGCACCAGCTTCCGGCATAAAGAAAAGATCGCGGGCAAATGAGGACGCACGCGCGTGTCTTGAGCTCTCAACCAACGTTGCAATAGCGACGTGCGCCGAGAAGTACCGCTGATGGCTTGAACGCAAACCGGAAGGGTTCGCTGTGGCACCGCGACGAGCCACCCAACCCACTCTCTGCGGGTTGGCTACCGAAAAACTCCCGCTCGCTTAGCGCGCGGTGCGCGCCGTCAGCGGGCGTTGAGCCCCTCAAAGCAGGTGTGCAACACCAGTTCGATGATCTCGTCGTCGGTGTGTTGGCCACCCATCTGCAAAAACTCCAGCACAGGATCACAGGCCCGCGCGTAAAGCGTATAGAGGACGGCAATTGGCGGCAACACCTTGCTGATGGCTCCACTGGCCTGGGCCGCTACGATCCAGGCGCCCAGCCGGTCGCTCACTTCCATCAAGCCGTCCATGTAAGCCTTGTTGGACATCAAGGTCGCGCGCAGGCTGGAGTTCTGGCTTGGCAAGGAAGGCATGTCGCCGGCGAGCTTGAGCCCCATCGTCCAGCGCGCCGCGGCGCGCAGGTTGTCCAGCGGCGTCGCGCTGTCGGGTAAGGCGTTGAAGAAGTCCTGCGCGCGGCGCATGACCCGCACCATCGCCGCCGCCGCAAGGTCTTCCTTGCTTGGAAAATGCTTGTACAGGCTCGCCTTGGCAATTCCCACGGAAGCGGCCACTTCGTCGACGGTCATGGCCTCGAAGCCTTTTTCCGCCAGCAGGCGGTTCACCGCATGGATGATGGCCTCCTCGCGCACCTGCAGCATGTGCGCCTTGAAGGAAACGCGGGTGGCAACGCTCGAAGACATGGTCGCAGTTTAGCCCGTGCGGTAGCGCGCCACACCGTATCGTTTCAACGCGCCTGACGCAGCCGCAGTCAGCGTGCCCGCGTGGAGGCCTGCCGGTAGCGCTCCATCGTCAGGCCATCGAGCCGGATATCGGTCGGACGCCCCGAGATCAGGTCGGCCACGACGCGCCCCGTGCCGGCGGCCATGGTCCAGCCCAGCGTGCCGTGGCCAGTGGCGAGATACAGGTTGGGGTACGGCGTACCACCCACCACCGGTGTGCCATCGGGCGTCATGGGGCGCAGCCCGGTCCAAAACTCAGCCTTGGACACATCGCTGGCACCCGGGAACAAGTCTGTCAGAACATGGTTGAGCGTCCCGCGGCGCGCTTCGCGCAGCGCCAGGCTGTAACCGGCCAGCTCGGCCGTCCCGCCCACCCGGATCCGGTCACCGAGCCGGGTGACTGCCACCTTGTGGGTCTCGTCCATGATGGTGGATTCGGGCGCGTGTTGCGCGTCCTCGATCGGGACCGTGATCGAGTACCCCTTGACCGGATAGACCGGAATCCGGATGCCCACCGGGCGCAGCAGCAGCGGCGAATAGCTGCCCAGGGCCATCAGGTAGGCGTCGGCAGTCAGGGCGCCGTGGTCGGTCTTGACCCCGGTGATGCGCGTGCTGTCGCTGAAGACGCTCTCGATGCGCACGCCATAACGGAAGTTCACGCCAAGGTCCCTGGCCATTTCGGCCAGCCTTTGCGTGAACTTGAAGCAGTCGCCGGTTTCGTCTCCCGGCAGGCGCAGGGCACCCACAAACTTTTCCTGCACATGGGCCAGTGCCGGCTCCACGCCGATGTAGCCAGGGCGATCCAGCAGTTCGTACGGCACGCCATACTGTTTGAGGATTTCGATGTCCTTGGCCGTGCCATCGAGCTGCTTTTGGGTCCGGAACAGCTGCAGCGTGCCCTGGCTGCGCTCGTCATAGGTGATGCCGGTTTCAGCGCGCAGCTCGCGCAGGCAGTCGCGGCTGTATTCGGCCAGACGCACCATGCGGCTCTTGTTCAGCGCGTAACG
>JANNDB010000387.1:0-5213 GCA_031387285.1 Betaproteobacteria bacterium
TCAGGGCTACATCACGATCTCGCGGGTGGTGCCGTCGCAGGCGCTGTCGCTCTCGGTTCTGACCAATGCGGTGGACGGCAGCGCGCACCTGTGGATCGATGGCGCATTGCATATCCTGCGCGCCTTCCAGCGCAATGGCGCGGCGTCGCGGCGCACCGCGCCGTGGGCGGGCCGCTGGTGGAGCCTGTGGGGCGCTACGGATCTGCTTCCCATGGGTGACAAAGTGCTGGCGGCCAACCCGGCGCTGGGAAACCCGTTGCAGGACGCCAGCGAAATCAGCGTCCTCAAAACCGGCCGGGACGGCACGACCCATGGACAGATCACGCTGGCCGGCGGATACGCCAGCCATGGTGAGGCCGCGCGTCTGGTACGCGGCGCTGATGGCGAGGTCGCCGAAGTATGGCTGGGCGGCACCCGCCTGCTGCCGCAGGCCAAGGTGGCGCGCGAGCTCACGCGCCGCTACAAGGCTGAGAAATAAGCAGCCCATCAAGGAGTCCCCGCATGGCTTCCTCGCGATATGCCCGCGCCATCTACTGGCGCGCCAAGCCCGGCCAGTTGCAGGCCTACAACGACTATCTGCATGAACACGTGGAGCCGATCGACCGTGCTGCGCAGGCAAACGGCGTGCTGGAGAGCTTTACCACCCTGGTCGACGCGCGCCCGCAGGCGCCCTGGACCCATCTGCGGCTGTTCATCTTCTCCAGCCCGGAACAACGCGCCGGCATGGTGCAAGCCCTGAGCCAGACCGCGGCGCAGTTGACCCCTGACGCCGCAGTGCGCCAGGCCCGCGGCGAACGCGCGGGAAGCCTGCGCGAGCGCGTAGGCGAGGCCGATTTCGACGTTTTGTGAGCGCCCCCCAGCCCTGGCTTCGCCAGGCCCCCCGAGGGGGTGCAAGAAAACTTGGGGGCGGCCCGGCGTTTTCTTGTGGCGCCGCATCGGGCCTGGCGCCTGCTGTGGCCTAATCATGGGTTGAACGCAATTTTTTCATCTGACTGAAACGGAGTCCCCCATGGCCAAAGAACCCAGAACCGAAGCAGAACGCAGGGCAAGCCCGAAACCCGTCCCCGTCAAGGGCACCACCGCGGCCGTCAGCAAAGGCCAGAAGAGCAGCCAGGAGCGCGGCGTCGCCACGCGCAGCAAGAAGAACCCTGGCAAACGCCCGCACAAAGGCGGTTGAGCCGGGCGATGTCGCTCAACCCGGTCATCGCCACACTCGGCCGCCGGCTCCGGCTGGCGGTGATCGGCGGTGGGCCGGGCTCCTTCATTGGCGCCATGCACCGACAGGCCGCGCGCCTGGACGACCGCTACGAGCTGGTTGCCGGGGCGCTGTCTTCCGACCCGCAACGATCCTTGGAGGCTGGCCGGGAGATTGGCCTGCCGGCTGACCGCAGCTACCCCAGCGGTCCGGCGCTGCTGGCCGGTGAAGCCAACCGTGCCGATGGCGCGGACGTGGTCGCCATCATGACGCCCAACGACAGCCACTTCAGCCTGTCCATGGACGCCTTGTCACGCGGATTCGACGTCATCTGCGACAAGCCGATGACCAACACCTTGCAGGAGGCGCAAGCCCTGCACCGGCAGGTGCAGGCGAGCGGCCTGGTTTTTTGCCTCACGCACAACTACACCGGGTACCCGATGGTGCGCCAGGCGCGTGCCATGGTCGACGACGGACAGCTGGGTGAGATTCGTATGGTGCAGGTGGAGTACGTGCAGGGCGGGCGCGCAAAACCCGGGCCCGGCCGGCGCGCCTGGAAGGAAGATCCGGCGCGCGGCGGCCCCTCGCTGGTGATGGGTGATATCGGCAGCCATGCGCACAACCTGCTGCGCTTCATCACCGTACTCGAGGTGCAGCAGGTGGCAGCGGAAATCGGCAATGTGGTGCCGGACCGGACCACACACGACTTTGCCGGCGCCCTGTTGCGCCTTTCAAACGGAGCGCGCGGCAGCTTCTGGGTCACCCAGGCGGCGGCAGGTGTCGAGAACGCCCTGCGCATTCGCGTCAGCGGCGCCAGCGGCAGCCTGGAATGGATGCAGGAGGCACCCCAAAGCCTCAGTTTCAAGCCGCTGGACGCGCCCGCGCAGACCCGAACACCCAATGGCCCCGGCACACTGCCGCTGTCCAGACGTGCTTCCCGCATCGTGGCCGGCCACCCGGAAGGTTTCCACGAAGGGTTCGCAAACATCTATTCGGATGCGGCCGAAGCCATTGCGGCGCGGCGCGCCAAGACAGTGGCCGATCCGCTGAGCCTGTATTTCCCCAACGCACTGGACGGCCTGCAGGGGTTGCGTTTTGTCGACAGTGTGATCCGGTCCAGCGCCAACAACGGCGCGTGGACGGATTGCGCGGCCGCCTGATCCGGGCATGCGGCTACTGGCGCGGCCGCGAACTGCGCATCAGCGTGCTCTTGCCGAACAGGCTCTCGATCAAATCCACCGCGAGTTCCGCCGTGCGGTTGCGCAGGTCCAGCGCGGGGTTGAGTTCCACCACGTCGAGTGACGCCAGCCGTCCGGTGTCGGCAATCATCTCCATGCACAACTGCGCTTCGCGGTAGGTGGGACCGCCGCGCACCGTGGTGCCGACCCCGGGTGCGATGTCCGGGTCCAGAAAGTCCACGTCCAGGCTCACGTGCAGATGGGTGTTCGGATCGACCAGCGCCAAGGCCAGTTCCATGGTGTGGCGCATGCCCATCTCGTCGATGTAGCGCATGTCGAACACCTCGATGCCGATGTCGTGCACCAGGCGCTTTTCACCGTCGTCCACACTGCGGATGCCGATCTGGCGGATATCGCGCGGGTTCAACGCGGGCACATGGCCGCCAATCGACACCAGTTCCTGCGGCCCATGTCCACACAGACACGCGACCGGCATACCGTGAATATTGCCGCTTGGGGTCAGCGTGGCGGTGTTGAAGTCGGCATGGGCGTCAAACCACAACACCCGCAGCTTGCGGCCCTGTGTGCGGCAATGCCGTGCAACCGCACTGATGGAGCCGATCGCCAGGCAATGGTCACCGCCCAGCATGACGGGCAGGCGCCGGGCCTGCAGTTCGGCGAACATGGCGTCATGCAGAAGCTGGTTCCACAACACCACCTCGGGCAGATGACGGAATCCATTCACCGCCTCGGTCCACGGGTTTGCGGGGCCTGCGATGTTCCCGCAATCCCGCACATCCAGCCCGAAACCACGTAACGCCGCGGCGATGCCAGCCACCCGCAGGGCTTCCGGGCCCATGCGCGCACCGAGGGTTCCGGCCCCGATATCGGTAGGCACGCCAATGAGGCTCACGCCTCCAGCCGCCACGGGTGATGGCGCGGGCGCCGGCATCAGGCGGCCACCAGGCGGCGGACCGGCGGCATCGCGGGCGCAACGGCCAATGGCGGCCGCAGCACGGAGTAGAGGTCGCGCGGATCATCCAGCGCGGGAATAAGGTCCAGCGCCTGACCGACGCCCAGGCGCTGGGCGCAGCCCTGCATGTAACGCAGTGCCGAATAGTCTTCCAGGGCGAATCCGACCGAATCAAAAACGGTGATTTCATCGGCGCTGCGTCGCCCCGCCTGCTGTCCCTGCAGCACCTGCCAGAGCTCTGTCACCGCGAAGTCGGCTGGCATCTGCTGCAGGTCGCCCTCCACGCGGGTCTGCGGCTCGTATTCCACAAAAACCCGGCCGGCGCGCAGCACTTGCGGATGCAGCTCGGTCTTGCCCGGGCAATCACCGCCTACGCCATTGATGTGCACGCCCGCCTCGACCAGGTCGGGCGTGATGATGGTGGCGTTCGTCTTGTCGGCGGTCACGGTAGTCACTATATCGGCTCCCCGCACGGCTTCGGCGATGGAGCGGCACGGCACCAGACGCAGCCCCCCAACCTGTTGCAGGTTGGCGATGAGCTTGCGGGTTGCGCGGGGGTCAATGTCGTACAGGCGGATTTCCGTGATGCCCAGCAGGTGATGGAAAGCCAGCGCCTGGAACTCACTTTGCGCACCGTTGCCGATCAGCGCCATGCTGCGCGCGTCCGGGCGCGCCAGGACCCGCGCGGCAACCACCGACATGGCGGCAGTCCGTATCGCCGTGGTCAGCGTGAGCTCACTCAGGAATTCCGGGACACCGGTATCGACCCGGGCCAGAACGCCGAAGGCCATCACCGTCGGCAGACCATGCAGGCCGTTGGACGGGTGGCCGTTGACATACTTGAAGGCATAACGGGTAGCGTCCGCCACCGGCATGAGCTCAATCACGCCCACGCCGGAATGGCTGGCCAGGCGGGCATGCTTGTCGAAATCCTGCCAACGCAGGTAGTCGGCGTGGATGGCGTCAGCCATGCCGCGCAGACATTCGGCCAGCCCCAGGCAACGCACGATGCTGGCCGCGTCGCGGGCGCTGAGAAACTGGGTGGAAACGGTGGTTAGTGGACGCATGGCGGTACTCCTTGGGGATGAACACAAGTCTCCTGGTACCGCCTGACAATGTAAATCGGCAATAACTTGCTGTAATGTGTAAATTTTTATCAATTCGACAGTGAATGGTGACAAAATATGCAGGATGGATGCAATCGACCAAAAGCTGGTGGCCTTGCTGCGAGCGGATGCGCGCACCAATGTGGCGATCCTCGCGCGCAAGCTTGGCGTCTCCCGCGGCACGGTGAACAACCGCATCACCAAGCTTGAAGATGCTGGCGTGATAGTCGGCTACACGGTGCGCTTGCGCCCCGACGCCGAGCCCAACGCCATCCAGGCGTGGATGAGCCTTGCGGTAGAGGGCAACGAGACCCGCAGTGTGGTGGCCAGTCTGCTTGGCGAACCGGGGGTGGCCTCGCTGCACGACACAAACGGCCGCTGGGATTTGCTCGCCGGGCTGCGCGCGGCCAATCTCTCGGAGTTGTCACAGGTGCTAGAACGCATTCGCCTGGTGCGCGGCATCAGCAGCACCGAGACCAGCATCCACCTGCAAACGTACCGCGTGTCATGAGCGCCGCCGGGCCGCTCCCAAGGCGCTCGCGCCGCAGCCCGCAGGGCGGAGGTTGCCTGATGAGCGCCGCGCTGCACAGCACGAAAGTCGCAACATGAGCATGGAGCACACCCTCGACCGTATCGACCTGAAAATCCTGGACTGCCTGCAGCAGGACGGCCGCATCTCCAATCTGAAGCTGGCCGAAAACGTGGCGCTATCGCCCACTGCGGTGTTGGGGCGGGTGCAGCGCCTGACCAGGGAGGGCTAC
>JANNDB010000388.1:0-2166 GCA_031387285.1 Betaproteobacteria bacterium
CTGTATGCTAAATAGCTAAAATGGCTAATCAACAATACCGGAGCAACACCATGCAAGTCACTGCCACACAAGCCAAGAACCGGTTTGGCGCCATGTGCACCCACGCAAAGACCGAGCCGGTTTTTGTGGAGAAGGATGGACGAATCGACACCGTCATCGTCTCGGCCCAACAGTTCGAAGCGATGCAATCCGCAGGTCAGCCCAAGACGTTGGCGCAGCGTAAACGGGCTTTCGAGCAGACGCACAAGGCCTGGATTGACGAGCAAAACACCCGATTCGAGAAAAGCGGGTTGTGGTGCGACGACCTGCGGGTCTGGTAGGGCATTGCCCCTGTTTCACTTGATCGCCCGGCGCCATGCAATACGACGTTTATGACAATCCCAGCCCACGCATGCGCGATCAGTACCCTTACGTCGTTGATATCCAAAGCGATTTGCTGAGTAGTTTGGCAACACGCATGGTGGTACCACTCGCGCTCACCACACTCGCAGCACACGATTTGCCACGACAGCTTTGCCCGGTGATTGCGGTCAAGGGTAAGCATCTGATGCTGGTCGCTTTTGAAGCAGCGCCGCTGGGGCGGCGTCTTTTGAAGAACAAACTGGCTTCCGTGAAGCACCGCGCAAGCGACATCATTGCCGCGATGGATGCCGTGGTGAGTGGCGTGTGAATCTGGCGCCGCGCCGCAGGTTGCAGGCCGGTGCATGGGGTACGGCCTCCAGCGGTGTTGCCCCACCCCTGGAGGCCATGCCCCATGCACTGGATAGCCTTGCAGGCGCTGCCTGATGTGGCGCCGGATGAAACGGCGCCGAAGCTTGCTCCGGCATCACCCGGCAACAGCGCGCCAGCCCTGGCCGATGCGCTGGCCGCCCTGGGTTGGTGGGCCTTGCAGTTCACCCCCCATGTAGCGCAGGTGGGCCAGGCACTGGTGCTAGAGGTGTCGGCCAGTGAACGCCTGTTTGGTGGGCGCGAACCCTTGCTGGCGCATATGCTGGCGGCCGGGCAACCCGTGGGTCCGCTGCGGCACGCCCAGGCGGCCACGTCCTTGCTGGCGCTGGCCTTGCTGCAATCAGGCGCACCCGACTCCACCCGGCCCGATGCATTGCCCCTGGCCACACTCGCTGAAGCCCAGGCCCATCTGGCTACGCTGGAACGTATCGGTTGCCGGCGCTGGGGCGATTTGCGCGCGCTCCCGCGCGGTGGCGTGGTGCGCCGTTTTGGCGCGCCGCTGCTGGCCGCGCTGGACCGCGCCTACGGCCTGCAGCCCGAGGTCTACCCCTGGCTGGTGTTGCCCGAGGTGTTCGACATGCCGCTGGAACTTGCTGCCCAGGTGGAGGCGGCGCCGGCCTTGCTGTTCGCCGCGCGGCGGCTGCTGGGCCAGCTGCAGGTATGGCTGCGCGCGCGCCGGCTGGGCATCCTGGCGCTGGAGCTGGCCTGGGAGATGGATGCGCGGCGTAACACCGCCACGCGCGGGCAACTGCTGCTGCGCACCGCCGAGCCCACGCTGGACATGCAGCATCTGCAGCGCCTGCTGGGGGAACAGCTGGCGCGCACCACGCTGCCCGCGCCGGCGCTCCACCTGCGCATGCGTTCGCTCGAAACGGCGCCGCTGGCGGGTGAGAGCGCGAGCCTGCTGCCCGACGCCCTGCGTGCCGGCGACAGCCTGCACCAGTTGCTCGAGCGCTTGGGCGCGCGGCTCGGGCCGGAGCAGGTCTTGCGTGCGGTGGCGTGCGCGGACCACCGTCCCGAGCACATGCAGGTCTGGCTGGATGCGTCCCGCCCTGCGCCAGCCGGCCCGGCGCCCGCTGCCGGCAGGAAGCGAAAGCCCCGCAACGCGGTCGCCCCCCATCTACCGGAAGCTGCCGAGCTCTACCCGACCTGGCTGCTGGTACCCCCGCTCCGGCTCGCCGTGCGCCATGACCGGCCGCTCTACCAAGGGCCGCTGGCCCTGCTGGCCGGGCCGCAACGGCTGGAGTCCGGATGGTGGGGCGATGGCACGCCCGACGGCCACGGCGAGCTTGCGCTGCGTGACTACTTCCTGGCGCGCAGCGAACAGGCCGGCCTGTTGTGGATCTACCGCGAGCGCCTGCTGGCCGGCCAGCAGGGTGCGGGGCAGTTGGCTGGTGGCTGCTGGTATCTGCAGGGTCTGTATGGGTGAAGTGGGCC
>JANNDB010000404.1:0-4721 GCA_031387285.1 Betaproteobacteria bacterium
GGCTTTGGAAGCCGACTCACGTTCCGGCCCCGGGCTCATCGCGTCGGATCAGGCTCATCTCGCCGTCCTCTTCAGGAACCAGTACATCAGGGAGCCGCGCAACATCAACTCCAGCGGTGACACCGTGAAGGAGAAGATGCCCGCCAAGTCGAAGTTGAAGATGCTCACCCGGTGCTCCGCCGCCACATGGTCGACTTGAAAGGGGGATGGGTCGGTGCGGTAACACACTGAGACGAGCTCGATCCGCCTGGCGCATGGTCGCACCGGGCCCTGTGATGCTTCAGGCAGGCACGAAGCATGCCGGTCGTGCCGCGCACGGGACGCATCGGGCTCCGCCTTCGAACCCGATGTCATGTATCGGGCGAGAGGGGTTCGCGAGCACGCTGGCCCGCCCGCTCCACCGTGGATCAACGAGCGTTCGCTGCCGCACAGTCCATTGGGACCGGACCTGTAGGACATCCCGCCGTGCAGCATCGCTTGCTCTCCGATGGCAGCACGTCTCGCAGGCAGAGACATTCGGCCAGGGGCCGTCGCACCCAGTCAACGCTCCCGCCGCACATCCCTGCAATCTCCTGAAAGGCTCCACCATGATCGAGAAGACCGCCAGCGTCCATTGGGAAGGCCCGGGCAAGAAGGGCAAGGGTCAGATCAGCACCGAGACCGGCGCCCTTGAGCGCTACCCCTATGGCTTTGCGAGCCGGTTCGAGGGCGACCGCCAGGGCACTAACCCGGAGGAGATCCTGGCCGCAGCCCATGCGGCCTGTTTCACCATGGCCTTCTCGTTCGCCTGCGACAAGGCCGGTTTTGCCACCAGCAAGGTCGACACGCAGGCCCGCGTGCGCTTGACGAAGGAGGGCGAAGGCTTCGTGATCGACCGGATCGCGCTCACGCTGAATGCCGCTGTGCCAGGCATCGACGAAGCCCGGTTCCAGGAAATCGCCTTGGTGGCCAAGCGCGAATGTCCGTTGTCCAAGGCGCTGGCCGCCGTGGCCGAGATCAGCCTGCAGGCCACGCTCGAAACGGCGGCTGCATGAGCGGCGCCGCGATGGTCGAGATTCCCGAAGCCGCGTTGGAGGCGGCCGACCATGTGCTGCCGCACTGCACACCGCACACCGCGTCCCGCTGCATCCACCACTGACCGCGAAGGATCCGTCATGCCGCAGAATGCCTGGAGCGCCAGGCGCGAACGCCAATTCGTGCACATCAAGGACAGCCTGCTCGACCAGGGCAAACCCCGGCCGCTGGCCGAGGAAATTGCCGCACGCGTCGTCAACAAGGAGCGGGCACAACACGGCGAGTCCGTACAGGCCAGCCCTTCCTCGATCAACGATATGTCGTCCGGCCGACGCGGGGGTCTGCGCTCGCACAAGGGTCCAGGGGGCCGAACCCTGCTGCAGCTTCGCAACGAGGCCCGCCAGCGCGGGCTGAAGGGGCGCTCCGCGATGAACAAGGCACAGCTCGAAGCGGCCCTGACGCCATGAATGCACAACCGTCAACCCGACGGCTTCACGATCTATTTCGGCGGCAAAAACCGGATGATGTATCGGACCGCGCCTGAGGCACGCCGAATGTCACCAACTGCATCCATGTAGCCGAAGTGCATAAGTGCATCACTCCGGGTACCGCCTGAAGTGCAGATGTGTGCAGACGAACAGACGCCAGGCCGCACGCTGGCTTACAAGGTTCTCGACCCGTGCGGAGTCCTTGCTCAGCGTCGAATTCATCGCGTCTGATCAACAGTCGATCCATTCACCCTCACACCAATCAACAAAGGAAATCATCATCATGAAAGTTCAAGCCTACGTAACTTTCGGCGGCCGTTGCGAAGAAGCGCTGGAGTTCTACAAGCAATCCATTGGTGCCGAAGTCACGGGGCTGATGCGCTGGAAGGACAGTCCTGACGCGGCCATGAAGCCGCCGCCCGGTTTCGAAGAAAAAATCATGAACGCCTCCTTTCGCATCGGCGAAACCCATCTCATGGCCGACGATGGCATGGGCGAGAAACCCGTGTTCAAGGGGATGACGCTCGCGATCGAGGTGGCGGAGGACGCCGAGGCCAAGCGCGTTTTCACGGCACTCGGCGAAGGTGGAAACGTCACGATGCCCCTGATGAAAACGTTCTGGACATCTTCATTCGGGATGCTGACCGACAGGTTCGGCGTGCCATGGATGGTGAATGTGGCAGCACCAAAAGCGTGAGTACAAGCACTTTGACCGCCCACCCGCAACTAAAACCATCAAACGCGCGCTTGCTCTGTTGACAGTTCCGGCAACACGTTGAAACAAGGAGTCGTCATGACCAAAGCAAAGTTGAAAGTCCCCACCATCACTGGCGAAGCACGACCCGCCTGCACGCGTGCTTTTGCAGATCAATTGGCGGCTTTCACGGGAAAGCCAACCACCTGCTAATGAAGGTCGCCTCAATTCAGGCGTTCAGTCCCATTAGTTCTTTCCAATGTGAGACAGATATGTTGAATAAAACACTCTCAATCATCCTGATGGTCGTGGCGGTAGTCCTTGCCACACCCGCCGGCGTCTGCGCCCAGGAAAGACAAGTCGCGCAGCCGAATAAGGCCGTTGCCTCCAGGGTCAACAAGAGCGGTCGTATCGAAGTGGACGGCATCCAGTACCACTACCAAATACGTGGTCAAGGCGCACCGTTGCTGTTGCTGCACGGCGGTTTGGGTTCGACCGATATGTTCGCGCCGATCATGCCGACGCTGGCCGCGAAGCGGCAGATCGTCGGTGTTGACTTGCACGGCCACGGTCGCACGCCTCTGGGCAGTCGGCCCATCGACATGGTGACCATGGGCGCAGACATGGCGGTAATCCTCAAGAAGCTGGGTTATGGGCCGGTTGATGTCATGGGCTACTCGATGGGCGCCGGCGTGGCGTTTCAGTTGGCGGTGCAACACCCGCAACAGGTTCGCCGCTTGGTGCTCGTCTCGGGTAGCTTCGCGAAGGATGGTTTTTATCCGGAGATGATGGAGGCGCAGGCTCAAGTCAGCAGCAAGATGGCCGAGGCTATGAAGGACACGCCGATGTACCAGTCGTACGCAGCGGTTGCACCCAACCCTGGCGATTTTCCGAAGCTGCTCGATGCGATCGGCGACATGATGAAGAAGCCTTTCGACTGGTCTGCCGATGTTCCAAAACTGACGATGCCGGTGATGCTGGTTTACGGCGACAGCGACATGTATCGCCCGGAGCATGTGGTGAAGTTTTATCAGTTGCTCGGCGGCGGACTCAAGGATGCGGGTTGGCAGCGCGAGAACATGGCGCGCAACCGCCTCGCCATCCTGCCGGGTCTGACGCATTACGACATTTTCCTGTCGCCGCAATTGCCGGCAACCGTTCTGCCTTTTCTGGACGGAAAGGCTTCTTCAGCCACTTGGGCGAAGACGGCCGGAACGAAGCCATGAGAAACCAAATTCTTCACCACTTGGCGATGCCAGGCGAGAGCGTCGAGTACCGAGCTGCCCGCAACAACCTTCTCACCGAAGAGAAGGCATTGCGACGGCAGGTTGAGAAAGTTGCCACGCTTCGCAGGGCATTGCCTGCGGGTGGCACCACTGCGCAAGACTATGTGTTTGATGGCGATGCTGGGCCTCTGAAGCTGTCGGACTTATTCAAGCCCGGCATGGACACGCTGGCCATCTACAGCTTCATGTATGGACCTGAGCGGGAACTGCCCTGCACGGGCTGCACACACTTTCTGGACGGCCTTGAAGGCATGGTGCAGCACATCACCCAACGCATCAATCTGGCCGTGGTCGCCAAGTCACCGCTGCCGCGGATTCTGGCGCTAGCGCGGGCGCGTGGCTGGCGCACCTTGCCCCTGTTATCCACGCACGGAAACAGCTACGACCGTGACTATTTCGGCGACTCATCGGGCTTGCCTGACGCGGTGCGGAAGCAGCAAGAGTTCAAAGATGGCGAAGAATGGGACATGCCGATGCTCAATGTTTTCCAACGGCGCGGCAAAGTGATCAGTCATTTCTGGGGCTCTGAATTGCTATACGCACCGCCCGAGCCCGGTCAGGAATATCGCCACAACGACGCGCTCGATTCGCTGTGGAATATGCTTGATTTGACGCCAGCGGGGCGCGGTGATTTTCATCCGCAATTGAGCTATCCCGCCATCAACCCGAAGGAAGCATGACATGCCCAGCACGCGCAAACCCAAGCAACCGAAACCCACGGCGTCCCACCATCGCCTTAGGGTCTTCATCGGCGACTGGCACGCGGAGGGAACGTCCTACGGCGACGGCCAGGATGCCGCCGATCCGCGCTCGGCGGGCGTACCGTGGATGAGCGACGAAAGCTACGAATGGCTGCCTGGCAGCTTCTTCGTTCTGCACCGCTGGGATGCGCAGATGGGTAAGCGCGAGTTCAAGGGCGCTGAAGTCATGGGCTACGACGAGGCCGAGGGCGGCCACTTCACACGCATGTTCGACAACGGCGGCCACCACCCCGACTATCGCGCGAGCGTTGACGGCGACGTCTGGAACTTCACTGAAGCGCAGACGCGTGCCACCGTGACGGTGCAGGACGGCGGCGACAAGATGACTTTCAATTGGGAGTGGAAGAACGGTGGCAGAAAGTGGCTGCCTTTGTGTGATCGGGTCGCTTCGCGAACTTAACTAGCGACGCGACACCGTCCTACGTTCCTGTGCGGGGTGGCGCACAGACATCGCGTGGTGAGGCCAATAAAGTGGATT
>JANNDB010000428.1:0-5301 GCA_031387285.1 Betaproteobacteria bacterium
ATTGCCGAGCACCTTGTGCTGGATGACGACCTGCGCGAATTGATCGCCACACGGGCTCCGGTCCGCAGCATCAAGGCCATGGCGCTCGCACGTGGCACGCGATCCTTGCGCGACAGTGCAGAGGATCTGGTGCGCAGCGGCGTCACCACAGTGGAAGAAATTGATCGCGTGACGTTCGCCCGGTAATCGAACCATGCATGCGGCCACTCCTTCCTTCAGTCGCCTGTTGCCAGCGCGTGTGACAACGGTCGTGTTGCGGCCGGAGGGCGTCGTTGTGCATGACCGATCGGGCGCGGACACCGTGGCCGTGGGCGCAGGCGATGGGCAGGACAGCCAGACCCCGTTGCGCGAAGCTGTCAAGGCACTCACCGCGATATTGGCACGCCGCGCGGCGAGGCGAGAGCGCATCACGCTGCTTGTTTCGGACCACTGGCTGCGGGCGCTGGTCATCCCGATGTCCGGGACAGCGCTGACCGACACGGAGACCGCCATACTGGTCGATCGGGCCTTCGAACATGCATTTGGAGCAACGCCCAATGCATGGGTGTCGCGCTGGTTGCCGCAGCCGGACGGTTCCGTTCTGGCTGCGGCCTGGCCGTCGGCCTTGGCGCAAATTGCTGTCGATACGGCCTTGCAGCTTCGGTATGCGGCGCCGCTGTCACTCGAAGTTTTTGGCGCTGCACCATGGGGCCGGCAATCCGCCTGGGCTATGCTGGTGGACGGTGCGGTGGTGTCTGTGGCCCGCGTGGAGCGACGAAGCTGGCGCTGCTGGCGTGTCGCCCGATTCGACGAATGGGAGGCGGCTGTGGTGCTGGATTGGTTCCATCGGATCGTCGCGCAGACCGCGGACGCCTGCCGCGACGTCTGGATTGGCGCCTATGGGGCGCCGGAGATGGTCGCGCAGCCGTTCCACGATGGCTTGCGCAGTGCGGGGTGGACGGTGCATGCAATCAGGGGTTTGCCATGACGCGGCGACCAGCTCTGGACTTTGCGCGTCCACAACCAGACTTCACGCGCGCTCGCACCTACCGGCTGGCTGGCTGTTGTCTGGCCGTTGGGCTGGCCCTGGGATTCGTGGCCTGGAGCTATCAGAACCTGCAGGCACAACGCCGTGACCTGCTGGCGGCCCAGACCCGTCTCCAGGCGCCGCCGAAGGCACCTGTAGAGCGCCGCTGGAGTGCAGCCGAAGACAGTGCCGTGCGCGGCATGCTGGCCCAGCTGGCTACCCCATGGGAGACGTTGTTCGCGGCGCTGGAAAAGGCCCGAGGCGACAACGTGACGGTAAGCGGCCTGCGCTGCGATGGCGAGGAGCGCCAGATTCTGGTGAACGCGCGCGCCAGCGACTTTGCGGCGGCGGCCCAGTTCGTTGATCGCTTGGCTGCACTTCCCGTGCTGACCCAGGTGACCATGCTGCAGTCTGACAGCCCGATGCAATCCCAAGGGGTTGGCGTCACGTTCTCGGTCTCTGCCCGCTGGAAGGAGGCGACGCCATGAGTCGTGCGGGCGAGCGCTGGCTGGTTGCTGTGGCCCTGCTGGTGTGCCTGGCCTGCGGCTTGGCGCTGGCGCTATGGATCGCGCCACTGTCGCGTGCCTTGCGAGCACAGGCCGCGGCATTGCCTGTACCCGCGCGCGCAGTTCCCGCCTCGATCACCAATGGCCCCTTGCCTTCGGCGCCGGCGCAGTTGCTCAATCTGTCTGCCAGTGCGGCCGACCCGGCCCGCCTGCCGCAACGCCTGCGCGCCATGCACGCATTGGCCGCCAGCAACAAACTCGCAGTGCTGGGTGCGACGTACCGGCAACTGCCGCTCGACGCTGCCGGTATCGGGCGCTACGAGATCCAGCTGGAGGCGCAGGGGCCGTATTTTGGTGCCCGCTTCTTTCTGCGCTCACTATTGGCGGCTGACATGCTTGCCGCCGTGCAGAGTGTTGACTTTCGGCGCGACAGCCTCGCGCCGGCGGAGTCCGGGCTGACGCGCATGAGTCTGCGGCTGGTCATGTACCAGGCAGGTGCTCAGGGGACGACACCATGAACGCGGTAAAGCGGCGTGCAAGGCAACTGCTGCTGTTGGCAGCACTGGTGCTGAGTGTGTGGGCCGCCTGGCAGGTCAGCCGCGACGAGGTGGGCGGCAGCCCGGCCGCTCGCGCGGGCCAGGCAGTTGATGGGGTGCGCCGCCCCGTGTCGGATCCGCGGCGCACTTCAGAGCAAGCCCTTGTCGTGGCAAATCCGATCCGCCTGCCAGAGCGTGCCGACCCCGCCGGCAGTGTCCTCGACTTCTTTGCGCCGCCGCTGCAACGCAAGGCCGCAAGCCCCGTCGTGGCCAAGCCGGTTGCTTCGGCACCTGTCGCGCCGCCACTGCCGTACATTTACCTCGGGCGCATCGAGGAGGGCGGGCAGACCCTGGTGTTCCTGATGGATGGAGGCAAGGAGTTGCTGGTTGCTCCTGGAAGTGCCGTGTCCAAGGGTTGGCGGCTGGATTCTGTCTCGACCGGCAAGCTGGAATTCACCTTTGAACCGTTGAACCAGCAGTTGATTCTGCGCTTGGGGGCCGATTGATGATCAATGAATGGACTGTTCGCCGTTGGCTGGCCGTTGCTGCGGTGGGTGTTGCCGTGCTGCTGACCGTCGCAGGGTGTGCCACGACCAACGAGTCGTTCCGGCGCGCGCAGGCTCTGGCCGCGGGAGAGGAGTGGGAGGCGGCCATCGCCAACTACCGCAGCGCGGTCCGGTCTGAGCCAGGCAATCTGGAGTTCCGTGCCGCTTTGACGCGCGTGACTGCGCAGGCGATTGGCGACTTGTTGCGTCAGGCCGGTGAGATACGCGAAAGCCAGCCGGCGCGGTCCCGCGACTTGTACGTCCGGGTGCTCCTGATCGATCCGCGCAACGAAAGCGCGGCGGCCGGCGTGCGTGCGCTCGACACACTGGAGCGGCAGCAAACACTCATGCGGGAGGCGGTGCGGGCCCAGGCGGCTGGCCGCGAGCGCGAGGCGCGCCAGAAGCTCAAGCAGCTTTTCGACGAAGTACCCGACCATGTGGCCGGCCGACGCCTGCTGGCAGCAATGGACGCCGCCGCGCGGGAGAAAGCGCCGAGCGGACTGGACGCGGGTTTCCAGAAGCGCGTGACGCTGGAGTTCCGGGATGCGCCGTTACGTTCCGTCTTTGACGTGTTATCCCGCGCCAGCGGCATCAACTTTATCTTCGACCGGGATCTGCGCGCCGATGCCAAAATTTCCATCCTGGTTCGAGACATTGCCCTGGACGAAGCGCTTGAACAGCTCACCACAGCCAATGGGCTGGCGCGGCGCGTGGTGAACGGCAACACCCTTCTGATCTACCCGGCGCAGCCGCAGAAACTGCGCGAATACCAGGATCAGGTGGTGCATAACTTCTTTCTGGAGAACGCCGATGCCAAGCAGATTGGCAGCCTGTTTCGCACAGTGCTCAAGGTACGCGACATGTTCATCGACGAAAAACGCAACCTGGTGGTGCTGCGCGACACGCCTGAAGTGGTGGCCATGGCGGTCAAGCTGGTGGCCGCACACGACCAGCCCGAGCCCGAAGTCATGCTCGAGGTGGAAATCCTGGAAATCAAACACACGGTGCTGGACGAGCTGGGCATCAAGTTCCCGGATCAGTTGTCCTTTGGGCTTGTCAGCCCGACGACCGTGAATGCGGTTCGTGCCGCGGGCGGCGGCACTATTCAGGTGACCGGCCTGGACAAGGCGCTGATCCTGAACCTCAAGCATCAGATTGGCTCAACCAACCTGTTGGCGAATCCACGAATCCGGGTGCGCAACAGGGAAAAAGCCAAGATCCATATCGGTGATCGCGTGCCAGTGATCACGTCGACCATCAGCACGGTGGCTGCCTTGACCACGGAGTCAGTCAGCTACCTGGATGTCGGCATCAAGCTGGAGGTCGAGCCATCGATCCAGGCCAATGATGTGGTGATCAGGGTTTCGCTGGAGGTGAGCTCGGTTGTCAACACGATCAAGACCAGCAGCGGGTCGACCGCGTTCCAGCTGGGCACACGCAATGCGGCCACCACATTGACGCTGCGCGACGGTGAGACTCAGGTGCTGGCAGGGCTGATCCAAAAGAGCGAGCGCACGAATTCCAGCCGCTTCCCCGGCCTGGGTGATCTGCCGGTGTTGGGGCGCCTGTTCTCCAGTGACGCGGTAGATGGCGACAAGACCGAGGTATTGCTGAGCATCACGCCGCGTATTGCGCGCAATATTGAGCGGCCCAGTGATGATTTGCTGGAGTTCAATGCAGGGCCGGATGGGGGGCGTCCGAGCGTGCCTACGGTGTCTGGCGCGTCGGGTACATCGGCTGTACAGGGTTCTGCGCCTGCAGGCGCAGCGCCAACGCAGATTACCCTGCCCGGAACTGCATCGCCGCTGTTGCAGTCCACTCCGCCTGGGTTTGTCAACACGCCCCGGGCTCCTTCGGTTGCGCCGTAGACTGTCACCTGGCCTGTCGGTTTGCTTTACACCGAAGCCTGGCGCGATATATGGCTGCCAATCACTAGTGGGCGAAGCCATCCTCAGGACTAATCCTTATGGGCTGAACGGTGGCTGTTTTGTGGCAAAGTGCCCGGATTGCCAAGACGGTAGAGTAAATGGCTACGAGGAATCCGTATTGGCACTTAATGTGCTTTGTTAAAAGACGTTCCTTCAAGTTTGTAGTGAGATCATGATCAAAAGAATCTTGTCGTTGCTTGCGATCCCCCTGGCGTTTCTTTTTTTCAACGCTGGAGTTCTTGCTCAGACAGTGTCAGCCGAATGGACACAGAAATCGAATGCAGCTTGGCTCCCCGCCGGGCCCGGGCCGAGTGCCTGGAGCAATCTGTTCTGGGACTCCACCGCACAGCGGCTTGCATTGTTCGGGGGGTCTGCAGGTGGCGGCTACAAGGCTGATATCTGGCATTACAACGTAACTGCCGACACGTGGACATCAATCCTGCTGCCAACCAGTGACTGCCCTGGGTACTACGGTTTCTCAGCTCCGGACGGTCGAGACGCCCATGCATCCGGATTTGATCCGATCAACAACGGGTATTGGTCGGTCGCTGGTTCAGGGTACAAATGCGGCGCGGCCGGCGAAGTATTGCAGAGCCGTACCGCTGGCGCTGGTACGACGACCACTTCGATCATCGATCCCAACCTGACGGAAACCACGGTTGACTATTTCAAGCACTGGACTGTTGTCGTTGACAACTATTACACGGCGCTGGTGACCGCGTACGATCCAGTCGCCAAGAAGCTGACTTTGGCTTCGGCGGTGACCGGACTGACTTCCGG
>JANNDB010000449.1:0-8243 GCA_031387285.1 Betaproteobacteria bacterium
GGTTACCTCATTGTGAAGGGCCAAAGCGCCATCGCGACCGACATCGTGATGGCCGGCATGGTGGCCATCGGCATGGTCGGAGTCGTGATCGACATTGCACTGCGCCGCCTCGAAGCGCTCTTGCTCAAACACCGTTCTGCCAACTGACGCACGCCATGAGCAACATCCATTTCAGCCATGTAGGCAAAGAGTTCCAGCGCGACGGCAAGGCGCTGTCCATCATCGACGACTTTGACTTCACGGTGCAGGACAAGGAGTTCGTGGCCGTGGTCGGTCCGTCAGGCTGCGGCAAGACCACCTGCATGCGCATGGCGGCAGGGCTGGAGTTTCCCACCAGCGGAACGGTGTCGGTGTCGGGGCGCACGGTCACCGAGCCGGGGCCGGAACGCGCCGTGGTGTTCCAGCAGTTCGCCCTGTTCCCGTGGAAGTCGGTGTACGACAACATCGACTTTGGTCTGCGCGCCAAGAACCTACCCAAGAACAAACGCCACGAGATCATCACGCACTACATCGCCCTGATGAACCTCAAGGGTTATGAATCGGCGTATCCGCACCAGCTCTCTGGCGGCATGCAGCAGCGTGTGGCGATTGCGCGGGCCTACGCGCTGGACCCCGACGTGCTGTTGATGGACGAGCCCTTCGGTGCACTGGACGCGCAGACCCGGGTCGTCATGCAGGAAGAACTGGTCAAGCTGGCGCGCACGAATCCGCGCACCGTGCTGTTCATCACCCATGCGGTCGAAGAAGCGGTGTACCTGGCGGATCGCGTTGTCATCATGACCAGCCGTCCCGGCCGAATCAAAGAAGTTCTGGATGTTCGATCCGTGCGCCAGTCCCAGCGGTGGGACGACCACGCCCGGATCGAGGACGTAATGGACTTGGACTCCTTCGTGCATCTGCGCACCCGTATCTGGAAATCCCTGCGTGAAGAACACGCAGGAACAGACCATTAACCCCACCACACTCCAAGGAGACCTCCATGTTGAAGAAATCCCTCGTATTGCTGAGCCTCGCGGCTGCCTGCGGCGCATCGCTGGCCCAGGCCCGGACCCCGATAAAGATCAGCTACCAGCCATCGCTCTACTGGGCGATGCCATTCCACGTGGCGACGGAAAAGGGCTGGTGGAAAGAAGTTGGACTGGCGCCGGAATTCAGCACCTTTCCGGCCGGCGTGCCGCAGATCGCGGCGGCCGCCGCCAAGTCGTGGGATGTCGGCGGCACCGGCTCGGTCCCTGCGGTGCTGGGCCATGTGCGCTTTGGCATCAAGACCATCGGCATCACAAATGACGAATCGGCCGGTAACGCCCTGGTTGCCAGTGGCAAGAAAGCGCAGGAATTCGCCAAGGATCCGGTCGCCGCACTGCGCGGGCAGACGATCACGCTGACGCAGAATTCGACCGCTGATTTCGCCATCCAGTCCTGCCTGAAGAAATACGGCCTCAAAAAGGCGGATGTGGTCATGAAGAACATGGGGCAGGCCGAGATCATTTCGGCGCTGTCCTCCGGCAACACCGACCTCACCGGGTTGTGGGCACCCAATATCTACACCGTCGAGGAAAAGGCGGGCGCCAAGGTCATTTGCAGCGGCAAGGACGGCGGCGCCGTGGTGCCCGGCGCGCTGATCGCGCGGGGTGACTACGCGAAGGAAAACCCGCAGAACGTGGCCAAGTTCCTGGCTGTCTATCTGCGCGCCTGGAAGTGGATGGGCGCCCACAAGACCGAGGCAATCGCCATGATGAAGGACTTCTACGCCAAGGGCGGTGTCAGCATCAGCGATGCCTCCATGCGCAAGGAATTCGACACCCGTCCGACGTTCGACCTCGCCCAGCAACTCAAGATGATGGATCGCGGCACAAGCAATTCCCAGGTGGACGCATGGTTCACCCAGATCGCCGTTTTCATGCGTGAAACCGGTGCGGTGCCGACCATCCCGCTGGCGCAGGACTTCGTCACTGGCGAATACATGGCCATGGTGCAGGCCGACGCCAAATTGCGCGAGTTTGCCAACAGCGCCAAGTAAGGCATCACGGAGCAGTGGCCAGCCCCTGGCATGGGGGCGGCCCAGCTGCGCCATCAACTTCGGAGAATGCAGTGACCATCAACTACCTGAAGCGGGCGGAAAAGACGCCTGAAACCGAGACCGCAACCGCCCAGAAGGTGGTGACCGAAATGCTCGCGGCGATAACCAGCGAAGGCGAGGCCGCGGTGCGCCGTTACGCAAAATCCCTGGACCAGTGGGACGGTGAATTCATCATGACGCGCGCGCAGCTTGATGCGAACGCGGCCACGGTGCCGGCGGGTGTCAAGACCGACATCGACTTTGCCATCCAGCAGGTGGCCGCGTTTGCCAATGCGCAGCGCAAGTCGCTCACCGAGTTCCAGACCGAGTTGCATCCCGGAGTCACCGCCGGTCAGCGAGTGCTGCCGGTCAACGTTGCCGGCTGTTATGCGCCTGCCGGGCGTTATGCCCACATCGCATCGGCCTACATGGGCGTAGCGACGGCCAAAGCTGCCGGCGTCAAAACCATTCTGGCGTGCTCCGGGCCGTTTCGCGGCGGACCCATGCACCCGTACATGATGTACGCGTTCGACAAGGCCGGTGCCGATGTCATCATGACTCTGGGTGGCGTGCAGGCAATTGCGACGATGGCCTTCGGCCTGTTCACCGGCAAGCCGGCCGACGTCATCGTAGGTCCCGGGAACAAGTTCGTCGCCGAGGCCAAGCGCACCCTGTTTGGCAAGGTTGGCATTGACGTGTTCGCCGGCCCGTCCGAAGTGGCGGTGATCGCAGACGCCAGCGCGGACCCGGCCATCGTCGCCAGCGACCTGGTGGGGCAGGCCGAGCATGGCCACGAGTCGCCCGCCTGGCTGTTCACCACCAGCGAAGCGCTGGCGCGCGACGTCATGGCGCGCATGCCGGCGCTGATTGCCGCGCTTCCGCCGACCGCAAGAGATGCTGCTGGCGCGGCTTGGCGCGACTACGGCGAAGTCATGGTTTGCAGCAGCCCCGAGGAGGTGGTGGAAATCTCCGACCGCTACGCACCGGAACACCTGGAAGTGCATGTCCGGGATACCGATTGGTGGTTGCAGCGCCTGACCTGTTATGGATCGTTGTTCCTGGGCGAGGAAACCACCGTGGCCTATGGGGACAAGGCAAGCGGCCCCAACCACGTCCTGCCAACCAAGGGCGCCGGCCGCTATTCGGGTGGCCTGTCGGTGCACAAGTTCATGAAGACCCTGACCTGGCAACGCATGACGCGCGACGCTGCGCGCGATATTGGCCTGGCGACCGCCCGTATTTCCAGGCTGGAGGGCATGGAGGCCCATGCGCGCACCGCCGATGACCGCCTCGCCAAGTACTTCCCGGGGCAGACGTTCGACCTCGGCGAGCCGGTCACGGTATGAGTCATCCGGTGACCATCCAGGCGCTGTTCGATCTGAAGGGCCGTACCGCGTTGGTCACAGGGGGCAGTTCCGGCATTGGCGAGGCGATGGCCACGGCCCTCGGGCTCGCCGGTGCGCGCATTGTGCTGATGGCGCGGCGCGCCGACGCTTTGGCGCTATCCGCAGGCAAGCTCGCGGCGCTGGGCATCGGGGTCGAGGTTCTGGCCTGTGACCTGGCTGACATCGCGGCAACCCAGACCGGCGCCCGGGCTGTCCTGGACCGCGGCCCGATCGACATTCTGGTGAACGCTGCTGGCGTCAACCTGCGCCAGCCGTTTGACCAGGTAACACCGCAAGCGTGGCAGACCCAGATCAATCTGCACCTGAGTGCACCGTTCTTTCTGACGCAGACCCTGGCGCCCGCCATGGCAGAGCGGGGTTGGGGCCGCATCATCAACATCGCCAGCCTGCAGAGCCAGCGCGCATTCGACCACAGTGCGCCGTACGGTGCCGGCAAAGGGGGTGTGGTGCAACTCACGCGCGCCATCGCCCAGGCCTGGTCGGCCAAGGGCATCACCTGCAATGCCATCGGGCCTGGCTTCTTTCCCACTGCTTTGACAGCATCTGTTTTTGCCGATACCCAGGCAGCGCAAAGGAATGCGCAGCAGACCTGCATCGGTCGCAACGGCGAGTTGACCGATCTGTATGGACTGACCGTATTCCTGGGCAGCGACGCTTCGGGCTATATCACCGGCCAGACGATCATGATTGACGGTGGCTTCACCGCCAAGTAATGCGAGAGCGAACCACCCCACTGCGCGACGGTGCCCGAAGCCACCCTGGCGCCAGACTGGAAACTCAATGAAAGCCCTTGTTTACACCCAACCCAACGAAGTGCAACTGCAGGAGTGCGCCGAGCCCGCCCTGGTGGCGGGCGAAGTCATCCTGAAAATCGACGCAGTCGGCATTTGCGGCTCTGACATGCACGCCTACCACGGCCATGATCCGCGCCGCAAGCCCGGCCTGATCCTGGGCCACGAGTTCTGTGGCACGGTGCAGCAGAGCGCGTCTGCGTCATACGCCAAAGGCACTCGCGTGACGGGCAACCCGCTGATCACCTGCGGCCGCTGCGACTACTGCGTGCAGGGGCGCAACAACCTGTGCCAGAACCGCACCATGGTCGGCATGACGCGGCCCGGTGCCTTCGCCGAACTGATGTCCATTCCGGCGTCGTCCCTGATCGACATGCCGCAAGACATGCCAGCGGTACATGCCGCCGTGACCGAACCGGCCGCCACCGCACTGCATGCCATCAACTTGTCCATGCGGGTGATGGTGCGTCCGGTGCAGGAATGTCGCACACTGATCATTGGTGGTGGCGCCATCGGCATGCTGGCGGCGCTGTTGCTCAAGACCTACGGTTGCCGCGATGTGACGGTTGCCGAGGTGAACCCGCTGCGCCGCGCGCAACTGGCCCAACATGCCGGTGTTGCGACCTGCAACCCCAGAGACACCCAACCGGCCGATGACAGCTTTCACTATGTCATCGACGCCGTGGGATCCAAGGCCACGCGCAATACCGCGCTGGCGGCGGTGAAGGCGGGCGGCGTCGTCATGCATATCGGGCTGCAAGACTGGGCGACAGAGATCGACATGCGCCGCCTGACGCTGGCTGAAATCACCCTGCTGGGCACCTATACCTACACCACGGCAGACCTGCGCGCCACCGTGGCGGCGATCCACCGCAAGGACTTCGGCGACCTGGCCTGGCTCGACACGCGCGCACTCTCCGATGGCCCGCAAGCCTTCGCCGACCTGGACCAGGGGCGGGCCGCCTCTGCCAAGTTGATTTTGTGTCCCTGAACCGGGCCTGACCCAAAGGGAACCCGGGTGTCAACTGTGCACCGTTGCATTTGCGTCTGAAAATACGTCGCTGTCCACCTGGCAGGCCAAGCGGGCATTTTCATGACGCGAGGCGGTGCCAGATCAGCGCGGCTTGGGGTCTTGCCTTGCAGTATCGACAGGTGCCGGCTCGTCCTGCGAATTGTCCAGCCCGCGTACGGCCCGGCGCAGAAAGCTGAATTGCTGCTCTACGTTGCGACACGCTGTGCAGACCGCGAAATGCAGTCGCAGGCGTACCCGTTCCGCCTGGGCTAGTTCGGCATCCAGCCCTGCGCTGATCAGACGCGAAACTTCCTTGCAGTTCAGATCCGCACTCATGTCCACGCCTGGCAGACGGTCTGGCGGCTCATGCCGTTGCACCGAACCAGCGTATGTCGAGGCATTCACGCAGCTGCATGCGGGCGCGGTACAACATCACGCCGCAGTGATTGGCTGTGATGCCGAGCTCGGCGCAGATTTCGTCAACATCCTGATCCAGCGATTCGCGCATCATGAAAACCCGGCCAACCTTGGGCGGCAGGTGCTCCACGCAGGCCTGCAGGGTCTGCAGGAACTGCGCCTGATGCAATGCCGCTTCGGGGTCCTGCCATGCGGCCGGCTTGTCGCTCCAGTGGCCGTCGGCCGCAAACAGGGCGTCCAGGGCTTCGTCGAAACTCTGTTCATCGAGGGGCTCCACATGCACTTCGCGGCCGCGCTTGCGCAGCTGGTCGATGATCTTGAACTTGAGGATGCCGGTCGCGTAGGTGCGCAACGAACTGCGGCCTTCGAAGCGTGCCGGTTGCTCCAGGATGGCCAGCAGCGTCTCCGAAACCACGTCTTCGGCCATGCTGTCATTGCGCAGCCGCGCTTGCGCAAAACGCAGCAGTGGCTGACGCAGACCAGCCAGCTCGGACTGCAGGCCCGGCGTTGATGATTCCATGCCTGCGCATTGTAGGAGGCGGGTCAGCCGAGAAAGCGGCCGCGCCGGCGCAGCGCCAGCACGTCGGGGGATTCGATGTCCAGCCAGGTCAGGAAGTCGATGGTGCCAAAGGTGCGATCGATGGCGGGCGGTCCGCAAATGGCGGCACCGAGGCCGAGGTAGGCGGACAGGAGGCGCGGAATTTCCGGTCGCACGCTGGCACTCTCCTCCATGGCGCAGTCCCGGCGCGGCTGCGGCAGCGTCTGCCAGTCCGGCGGCGCCAGGTGGGGCAACAGGCGGCGGAAGGCCGCAGCCCCCATGGCGGCGTCTTGCGAAGTGAGCGAACTGCATCCCATCAGATAACGTGTTCCGCGCGCCTGCGCGTAGGAGGCAATGCCCTTCCACAACAGGTTTAGCACGGCGAAATTGCGATGCCGCTTTTGCACACAGGCACGTCCCAGCTCCAGAATCTCGCTGCGACGGTTTTCGAACGGGGAGAAATCGAATTCCTGCTCGCTGTAGTAGCACAGCGCCGTGCGCGCCCGTGCGCCGGTCTGCATGCGGTAGGTGCCGACCACCGCGCCGCTCAGGGTGTCCTCCACGATCAGGTGGTCACACACGGCGTCAAATGGGTCCGCATCGAGCCCCGTTGCGTAGGACTCGGGCAGCCCCTCGTCGAGTTCCAGGTTGAACACCGAAAAGCGCAGCGCCTGCGCAGCCGCCACATCGGCCGGTGCCTGCGCGATACGCGCCGCATACGTCCGGCGCTGATGCACAGCGTGCAGGGCTTCGGCGGCAAGCAGTTGCAGGCTCATGGTGGTGTTGCGGACGCCCGGTGGTGTGTGTGGACATTGTTTTGTCGCAGGCGCATGATGGGTCTTACAAGTTTCGTCTGTAAGCCAATGCCTGGCGTGGCGACATATGCAGGATGTTGAACAGCTGGCACTCCGCAATCGCCTTTTTCGACGCGGCGCTCGCCGGTATGGCCGCGCCTGCCGTGATTGCCGTTGCACTGGCGCTCACCACCTTGCTGGTGGAGGACGTCGCCATTGCCGCCGGCGTGGCGCTGGCTACCCAGGGTGCGTTGTCCTGGGCCTTGTCGTTCGCAGCGGTAGCGGGCGGTATCGCGCTGGGGGATCTGGGCCTGTATGCGCTGGGCCTGGGCGCCAATCGTCTGCCCTGGTTGCAGCGCCGCTTCATCGGCCCGCGCAGTGAGGCAGCCCGCGACCACATCGTTCGCCGCCTCGGAAGCGCAGTCCTTCTGGCGCGAGTGATTCCAGGTTTGCGACTGCTCACTTACACGGCGTGTGGCTTCGTGCGGGTTTCGATTGTGCAGTTTTCGTTGTGGGTGGTGCTGGCCGTCATGCTCTGGACGCTTGGCTTGTACGTCGTGAGTTTCTCCCTCGGCCACGCCATTGCCAGCGCGACCGGCCTGCCTCCGGCGCTGGCCGTGGTCTTGCCGATTCTGGCCCTGGCATTGGCCCTACCTCTGTGGCGCTGGTTGCGCAAGCCTTCCGGCGGGCACAACGCCGGAACCAGTCCTTCGCCCCGACCATGAGAGCCATGACATGACCATGACCCAAGCCAACCCTGCCGTGCAGCCGGCGCGCCCCCATGACGGCATGCCCGCCTTCGACCAGGATGGGGCGCCTCTGAGCTTTTTCGAGTTCTGGCCGATGTGGGCGTTCTACCCGCCTGTGATGTTGTACGCGGCTTGGTTGATGGTGCGTTACGGCGGCACCTTATTACCCACGGTGGCCAACCCGTCGTTCCCCGGAGGTGGTTTTTTTGGCGAGTCCAAGGGCGACATTCTGGCGTTGGCAGTGCGGCATGTGCCGCAATGGGTGGCGCCCTTTGTGCGCATCAAGCGCCCAGGACCGCAGGGCGATCAGGCCGATGTCGCGGCGCAGTGCGATATGGCACTGGCGACGCTGGCGGGCGCCGGGCTGGGCCTGCCGGTGGTGGCCAAACCCGATCTCGGGTGCCGTGGCGCGGGCGTCAAGCTGGTGCGCAGCCCGGCCGACCTGCGTGCCTATCTGGAGGCGTTCCCGCAAGGCGC
>JANNDB010000482.1:0-8238 GCA_031387285.1 Betaproteobacteria bacterium
CCGCTCGATCGAGCCTGCGGCGACGACGACCTGGGCCGCGCGGATCTTCCAGTTGCGAAAGTCTAGCCCGGGCGCATCCGCCGGACTGCGCTCCAGGACCGTCAACAGGTTGTGCTCGTGGTAGCCCCAGACGGAAGACCGGCCCAGCACACGCACGTGCGGAGCCGCCCTGAGCTCTGCCAGCACCGTGTCGACCCAGCGCAAAGCCGGCTGGCCATCCAGCGTAGCGGCGTCGCCGATCAGGCGCCCGCCAAATGCCATGCCGTCGTCCACCAGCACCACATGCAACCCGCTGCGCGCTGCAACCAGCGCCGCAGCCATGCCAGCAGGTCCACCACCCGCCACCAGCACATCACAGTGCCAGAAGCGGCTTTCCGTGCAGGGCTGCCATGCGTCGCCTGCGGGCACCTTCCCCAAGCCGGCCAGCCGGCGAATCGCCGGCTCGAACCAGTTGAAACCGGGCGACATGAAGGTCTTGTAATAAAACCCGGCGGGCAACAATTGCGAAAAAACCTGGGTGACGGCCCCGACATCCAGCGCCGCACTGGGCCAGGCATTGACACTGGCCAGGCGCATCTGCGGCTCCAGCGGCAAGGTGGTCGCCAGCTGATTGGTCGATGGATTGGGGTGCAGCCGATTGACCAGGATGCCAGAGTCTTCATAAGCCGCGCCAAAGATCCCGCGCGGGCGATGCAGCTTGAAACTGCGTCCGACCAGCGAAACACCATTGGCCAGCAGTGCCGAGGCCACCGTGTCGCCAGCAAAACCTGCAAGGGGCTGGCCGTCGAACGTGAACGGCAATGGCCGGTCGCGGTCGATCACACCGCCGGTTGGCAAACGGGCCGTCTGTGTCATGGCGCGTCCTCTGCGGCGGGCATCGTCGGCAGCAGGTCGTGCGTCACGGTATTGCGCCGCAGCACGAACCAGCTGCCACAACCCCGCGCGTGCCACCAGCGCTCGGCATGGTCACCGCGTGCGTTGTCGCGCATCACGACCCAATCGGCCCACGCCGCGTCGCTTAGCGCCGCTGGATCGGACGGGCGCGGCGGCAGCACCTCGCCGGTGCAGACGAACTCGGTCTCCGGGCGAACACCACAAAACGGGCAAGGGATGGGCAACATGGTGTGGTCAGCGCTGAGATACGAGGCCTACCTCGATCATGAATTGCAGGCCGTCAAACCGTTCGAGCCCGAACTGGTCCGCCAGGGGATGCGGCTTGTCCGTGGCCAGCAGTTGCGCGTAGGTGAGGCCACCCACCGGAATCGCCTTGAAGCCGCCCCACCAACCGGTGCTGACATACAAACCGCGCACGGGCGTGGCCGAAATGATGGGGCTGGCATCGTGCGCGAATTCGATGGCGCCGCCCCACTGGCGCAACATCTTCAGGCCCTTGAAACGCGGAAACAGCTCCAGCATGGCGGCCACCACTTCTTCAAAAACGTGGAAGTTGCCCGCCTGCCGGTATGACGGGACAGGATCGGTAGCGCCGCCAATTACCAGTTCGCCCTTGTCGGACTGCATCAGGTACACGCCGGTGTCAGGGCAATTGACAATCACATCGACCACCGGCTTGATCGGCATGGACACAAAGGCCTGCAGGTTGCGCGTGACCAGGGGCAGCCGCAGGCCGGCCATGGCCGCCACATGGCTGGTGTTGCCGGATGTGGCCAACGCCACCTTGCCAGCCCGGATCTCGCCGCGATTGGTCTTGACGCCCGTCACCCGCCCTGCCCCATCGCGCAGGAATCCGGTGAGCTCGGTCTGCTGATGGATTTCGACCCCCCGCGCGTCTGCCGAGCGGGCATACGACCAGGCGATGGCGTCGTGGCGTGCCATCGCGGCTTGCGGATGTACGACGCCTGCAAGCGGTGGCAGGCGCGCGTTCTTCAAGTCCCCCATGGCGGGCACGAGACGGTGCACCTCCTGCATGTCGACAATGTTGTAGGTAGGACCATGCAAGTCCATCGCCATCGAGCGGCGGCGCAAATCGCGCAGTTTGGACGAACTCTGCACCAGGTCGACCATGCTGCGTTGGCTGAACAGGATGTTGTAGTTGAGCTCGCGCGTCATCGCCTCGTACAGCTTGACCGACTTGTCGTGGAACTTGATGCTCGCATCGCGCAGATGGTTGGCGCGGATGGTGTGGGTATTGCGTGCCGTGTTGCCGCCGCCCAGCCAGCCCTTCTCAATTACCGCCACATTGGATACGCCGTGTTCCTTGGCCAGGTGGTAAGCGGTCGACAGGCCGTGTCCGCCGGCACCGACGATCACGATGTCGTAGGAAGACTTGAGTGGTACGGAACGCCATGCGCGCTGCCAGTGCTCGTGGTAGGACAGGGAGTTGCGGGCCAGCGAAAAGAATGAATAACGCTGCACCCTGTTCCTTCGTTTTGTTGCCCCGGGTCCGGTTGGCCGGTGTCCTACACGGCCTTGCCAAGCGCTGCCAGCGCCTGCAATGCGCGGTCGTTCTCCGTTGGCAGCCCGATGGTCATACGGATGAAGGTCTCATACCCGGGGTCGCGCCACTCCCGGATGAAGACACCCTCGGCGGCCATGCGCGCGATCGGCGCCACCGCATTCGCGCCATAGTCGAAAGACACGAAATTCGCACGAGAGGGCAGCGTGCGATACCCCATTTTTTCGATCAGGCCATTCACCCGCTCACGCTCGGCCAGCGCCCTGGTGATGCAGGACTGCGCATACGGTTCATCGGACAACGCGGCCTCGGCGGCCACTACGGCCAGGCAACTCAGGTTGAAGTTGAGCTTCACGCGCACCAGGCCGTCGGCCACCGCCGCCGATCCGGCCAGACCGTAACCGATACGCATGCCGGCAATCGCGTAGGCCTTGGACAAGGTGCGGGTCGACAACCAGGGGCCGCGCCGCTGCCGCAACTCTGGCAAGGCACCCATGCCCCCCTGCGCTGCGTCGAATTCGTAATAGGCTTCGTCCACCACCAGCAGCACATCGTCGGGAACGCCCTGTACGAGCGCGCGAATTTCATCCTGCGGCAAAGGCGCGCCGCTGGGGTTGTTCGGGGTGCAGGCAAAGACCACCTTGGTGCTGCCATCGACGGCCGCCAGCAAACCGGCGACATCATTGCGACCATCGGCCAGGTTGCGCACCATCCGCGCCTCGGCGCCCATGGCGCGCGTGCCGAGCCGGTAACGCGGAAACGACGGGGTCGGCATGACCGCGCTGTCGCCCGGCGCCAATGCCATCTGGGCCACCAGGCCGAGAATTTCATCGGAGCCGTTGCCGATCACGACCTGGGACGGCAGCATGCCGTTACGCGCCGCTATCAGCTCGGCCAGTGCACCCGGGCGCGGATCGCCATAACGGTTGACCGATGCCACGGCGTGGCTGACTGCCTCGACTACCCGCGGCGACGGCGGGAACGGGCATTCGTTCAGATGCAGCAGCACCGGATCGCGCACCGCGCCCTCACGGGCCAGCGAGGCGGCAGTCTGGACGCCGCCGAACGCAGTCAAGGTCTGCACAGCAGGCGACAGAAACCGGGGCGAACTCATGCGTGGATTCCCTTTAAGCAAACCGGCGCGCGCGACCAGTTTTCTTGCTACGAAACATTAATAGCCCAAAGGCAAACTGGCTTCCAGAATACCACGCGCTCAACCCGCCGCGGGATCAGGACTTACCCGACGCGCCGGATCGTCCGACGGCAAGACCTCGTGCCAGACTGGCCGGGTCTTCCACTGCGGGATCGGCGGCACAGAGCCGGCCCGTGGCAGATGGGCTGAATCCGCGACCAGGCGCATGGTCGGCACATAGCGCGGGCAATTGCCGAAAACATGCCCGACGGCAATCCGCACCAGAAGTTCCGCGCCGGGGAAGCGGGCCAACAAGGGGTCGTCCGCATGCACTGTTGCGGTGCCGTTCACCCGCAAACGCTGCGGCTGCTCAAAGTCGATGAACAGCAGCCCGATCTGCGGGTTGGCGCGCATGTTCCCCGTGCTCAGGAACATGCCGTTGCCGTTGTAACTCGGCATCACGAGCGTGTGCGGGTCCAGCACCTGGACAAATCCCGGATCACCGCCCTTGTAGGAGCATTCGGGTTGCCCGTCCGGGTCGGCTGTGGCCACAAACACCATGCGCTGGCGAGTGATGAATTCACGATCAGCGTCAGTGAGCAACTGCCGCACGTGTACCTCTGCAACGCGGTCGGCCAGCCGCAATGAGTCGAATTGTTGTTGCAGTGCGCGGCTTTGCGGGTGGTAGCGCAGGGGTTCGGCCATGCTGTTCCTTGTTCGCCTGGATTGGACTCGCGCCGCATGTCCGGAAGTCTCCTCCTGTGCACGAACAAGGGGAACTTTGCTTGCACGGCATGCAAATGCTGCAGAATCAGTATAAATTACGGAATGTGCCCCGTCGAGCTTGTCCGCCGGGGTAGCCCCGCAAGGAAATCCAGCCATGGTCGAACCCAGCCCCAATCCCGCAACGGTAGCACCGGTAGAGCGACGCGCTGCGGCGATGGAAGAAGCGCTCGAGGCGCGCGGGATGCATCCGGCTGAGTTCATCGCCGCCCAGAAGGAACTCATCCAGGACCACTGGGACCCCGGCAACGGCGCCCGCGTGGTCGCCAGGGCCTGGACTGATCCGGCATTTCGCCAGCGCCTGCTGGCCGACGGGCGGGCCGCGGTGATGGAACTCGGCATCCCGATGCCGGCGCACCATCAGCACCTGGTGGCGCTGGAGAACACGCCACAGGTCCACAACGTCATCTGCTGCACGCTGTGCTCCTGCACCGCCTTCACCGTGATCGGCCTGCCTCCGGACTGGTACAAGGAGCTGGAGTACCGGGCGCGCATTGTGCGCCAGTCCCGCACTGTATTGAAGGACATGGGCCTTGACCTGCCGGCGTCGACCGAGATCCGGGTGTGGGATACCACGACCGACACACGCTATATCGTGGTGCCCGAGCGGCCGCCGGGGACCGAGGGCTGGACGCCGGAGCGCCTGGCCAGCATCGTCACGCGCGATTCCATGATCGGCGTGGCGCGCCTTTGACGGCGGCCCCATCACCCCACAACGGAGTTCAACGCAGACACCATGGACGGCATGCACGATCTCGGCGGCAAGCAGGGTTTTGGCCCGGTACGCTACACCACCAACGCCCCGACTTTTCACGCTCCCTGGGAGCAGCGCGTGAACGCCATGTATTCGCTGGCGGTCAAACAGGGCGTCTTCAACATGGACGAGTACCGCCATGCCATCGAGCGCATGGAGCCGCGCCACTACCTGTCGGCCAGCTACTACGAACGCACGCTCACCAGCCTGGCGACGCTGTGCGTGGAAAAGCAGCTGGTGCCGGTGGAAGAACTGGAGCGCCGCGCCGGAGGAAGCTTTCCGCTCGCGCTGCCAAGCGCCCCGGGCCGTGGCAACACAGGCAGCCGGGTGGCATTCGCAGTTGGCGACCGGGTCCGCGTCAGTACCGCACTGGTAGCCGGTCATGTGCGCCAGCCAGCGTACGTGCGCGGCAAGATCGGCATGGTGGTCGGGTGCACTCCGGCCTACCCCTACCCGGACGCCCACGCGCACGGCGTGGCAGCCGACAAGGAGGTCACCTACGACGTGCGCTTTGATGCCCTGGACCTGTGGCCTGGCGCTGCCGATCCGGCGTTCGTGCATGTCGGGCTGTTCCACAGCTACCTGGAGCCGGTTTGAAACCTGCGGTGCGGCCGTCTGATTTGCGCACCAGTGCCTCCCGTGCTCGAATGTGACTATGTGATCGTCGGCGCGGGTTCGGCGGGCTGTGTGCTGGCCAACCGGCTCAGTGCGGGCGGGCGCTACCGGGTCCTGCTGCTCGAGGCCGGGCCGCGCGACACCTCACCGTGGATTCATGTGCCCATTGGTTACGCCAAGACCAACAGCCACCCGGTGCTCAATTGGCGCTTCGAGACCGAACCACAGGCGCACCTGGACGGGCGCAGGGTGTACTGGCCACGCGGGCGTGTGCTTGGCGGCTCCAGTTCGGTCAACGGCATGATCGCCATCCGCGGGCAGGCACAGGACTATGACCACTGGGCTGCCATGGGTGCCAGCGGCTGGAGCGCAAGCGAGACGCTGCCGTACTTCATCCGGTCGGAAAGCCACCCAGCCGCACCGAGTGCCTGGCACGGCAGCAGCGGCCCGCTGTCGGTCAGCAACATCGCCGGGCGCCACGAACTGGTCGACGCCTTTGTTCAGGCAGCGGCCGATCTTGGCATTGCCCGCAACGACGACCTCAACGGAGCCAGCGCCGAAGGCGCTGGCGCACTGCAATTGACGGTTCGAAACGGCAGGCGCTGCTCCACCGCGGTCGCCTATCTGCGGCCGGCGCGTTCGCGGCCCAACCTGCAGGTGATCACTGGCGCCCATGCTTGTGCGGTCAGCTTCGACGGTTTACGGGCAACCGGTCTGCGCTACCGGGCAGACGGTGAAGAACACAGCGTGCGCGCACGGCGCGAGGTCGTTTTGTGCGCTGGCGCCCTGCAAACGCCCCAACTGCTGCAGTTGTCGGGCATCGGTCCGGCGGGGCTGCTGCAGGAGCACGGGATCGCGGTGCGACACGCTTTGCCAGGCGTCGGCGAAAACCTCCAGGACCATCTGTGTCTGCGTCTTCTGTACCGCTGCACGCGCCCGGTGACCGGCAATGACCGGCTGAACACGCCCTGGGCACGGGCATTGAGCGTCCTGGACTATGCCATGCGACGGCGCGGCCCGCTGGCCACTGGCGCTTTTCTGGCCGGCCTCACAGCCAAGGCATCGCAGCAGTCGCACAGCGCCGACACGCAGGTCACGCTGTCCATGGTGAGTTCTCCCAGCCGTGGCGCACGGGTGCACCCCTTTCCCGGTTTCGCGCTGCTGTACTACCCGATGCGCCCGACCAGCAGGGGCTACGTGCGCATCCGCTCGGCCGACCCGCTGGCCGCGCCTGCGATGCAACCCAACTACCTGAGCACCGCGCATGACGAGCAGATGATGATCGCGGGCGCGCGCTTGACGCGCGCGCTTGCCAGCGCTCCGGGCCTCGCCCCCTATGTGGCTGAAGAATTGCAACCGGGAGCCGGGCAGATCGACGACGCGGCGCTGCTGGCGGCCGTGCGCGAGCACGGCAGTTCCGGCTACCACCCGGTCGGCACCTGCCGCATGGGCAGCGACGACGCCGCAGTGGTCGACCCGCGCCTGCGTGTGCGCGGCGTGGCCAATCTGCGCGTGGTCGATGCATCGGTCATGCCCACGCTGGTCTCGGGCAACACCAACCTGCCGACGATCATGATTGCCGAGAAGGCAGCCGACATGATTCTCCAGGATGCACTGCCGCATCCGATTGGATGATTCCTGACAAGACAACTAGTTTATCTGTGGTTAAAATACCCCTACGGCGTCCGACATCCCGGGGGCGAGCTACAGCCCCCTGAAGTGCCATCCCTTGAAGTACTCGATCTTTTCACTGGCCCGCAACGCGCTCACCCGCCACGAGAACTGGCAACAGGCCTGGCGCAGCCCTGCCCCCAAGGCCAGCTACGACGCGGTGGTGATTGGCGGCGGCGCACACGGGCTGGCGACCGCCTATTACCTGGCCAAGGAACATGGCATGACCAATGTGGCCGTTCTGGAGAAGGGCTGGCTGGGCGGCGGCAACACCGGGCGCAATACCACCATCGTGCGTTCCAACTACCACCTGGACGCCAACGCGCATTTCTACGAGTTTGCGCTCAAGCTGTGGGAAGGTCTGTCGCAGGACCTGAATTTCAACGTCATGTACAGCGCCCGTGGCGTGCTCAACCTCACGCATTCGCCGGCCGATGTCGATGCGGCGATGCGGCGGGGCAACGCGATGCGGCTCAACGGCATCGATGCCCGGTGGATGTCACGCGACGAGGTCGCACGCCAGATACCCAACCTGGACTGTTCGCAGCAGGCGCGTTTCCCGATCCATGGGGGCCTGCTGCAGCCGCGCGGCGGTACCGTGCGCCATGATGCAGTGGCCTGGGGTTATGCCCGCGCGGCCGATGCGCGCGGCGTCGACATCATCCAGCAATGCGAAGTGACGGGCCTGCGCATGGCGAACGGCGCGGTCACCGGCGTGGAGACGAACCGGGGCTTCATCGCCACGCCCCGGGTTGGCCTCGCGGTGGCTGGCCACTCCAGCCAGCTGGCGGCGATGGCCGGCATCCGGCTCCCCATCGAGTCGCACGCTCTGCAGGCCATGGTGTCGGAGCCGGTCAAACCGGTACT
>JANNDB010000169.1:0-2482 GCA_031387285.1 Betaproteobacteria bacterium
ACCCCTGCTTCATGCTGGAGTTGTCGGCCACGCCGCGCGTGAGTTCAGACAAGGGCAGCGGCTCGAACATTCTGGTAGACGTGCGCGGCACCGACCTGGACGAGGCGGAAATGATCAAGCTGCCCATCCATGTAGACATGCGCGGCTGGCCGGATTGGCAAAGCTGCCTGGCTTCCAGCCTGCAGAAGCTGGACGCTCTGCAGGCCGAAGCAGCAATTCTTCAGACCGAAACCAACCGCTACATCCGGCCGATTCTTCTGGTGCAGGTTGAGCGCACCGGCAAGGACCTGCGCGACTCGGGCTTCATCCATGCGGAAGATGCGAAGGCGCATCTGTTGCAACTGGGCTTGTCGGAAGCACAGATCGCCATCAAGACCTCGGACCGCAACGATTTGAGCGCGCCCGAGAACATTGACCTGTTGTCCGCCCAATGCGCGGTGCGCGCCATCATCACCAAGCAGGCTCTGCAGGAGGGCTGGGACTGTCCTTTTGCCTATGTGCTGTGTGCCTTGGCCGCGGGCAAGGAGGTGCGCGCCATGACGCAGCTCATGGGCCGCATCCTGCGCCAGCCGCATGTCGCCAAGACCGGCCGCGCGGCGCTGGACGCCTGTTATGCGTTGTGTCACGACGCGCAGACGGGTACGGTGATCAAGGCCATCAAGAGCTCTCTGGAGACCGAGGGCATGGGCGATCTGGGTCTGGCGGTGCAGGGCCCGTCGGGCGAGTCGGTTTCCAGCAGACAGGTTTTCCGGCGCAGGGCGCAGTTTTCCAAGCTGCGCATATTCCTCCCTCGGGTCACCTGGATCGAAAGCGACGACAAAGGGCGTCGGCGCAGGCGTGAACTCGCCTATGAGAGCGACGTGCTGGCGGGCATAAGCTGGGCGCAGTTGCGGCCGGGTGTGCTTGCGCAAGACTGGCTGCCCAGTGCGACGGGCGGTCACCTGGGGCAGCAACTGGAAATTGGCCTCGATGTACTACAGCACCCGCAGGCGGTGGCCATGCGCGGCACGGCGAGCGACTTGGCAGTGCTGGATTGCGCGCGTCTTGTGCGGGGCCTAATGGACATCGTGCCCAACGCATGGTGGGTCTGGGACTGGGTCAGCCGGGTGGTCGCCACGCTGAAGAGTCGCGGTATAGCGGAAACCGCGCTGGCCTCGAGCAGTACTTCCTTGCTGGAGCGGCTGCGCGTGGACCTGGAGGCCGAGCGTGACCGGCTTGCGCAAGACTCCTTTGAGCTGGCACTGGCGGCTGGGAAGATTGAGTTCCGCCTGCGTGCCGATACCAGCGACTATGAAATTCCGAGCGAATTCGCGCTCGAACTGGCCGGAAAACCGCAACCGCTCGTGGGCGACGACGCGACCTTGGTGGAAAAGAGCCTGTTCGAGCCGGCGCTCACCGCGCTGACAGACAGCGGTCTGGAACGCGACGTGGCCTGTTATGTCGATGGACAGGCTGCGGCGCGTTGGTGGCATCGCAATGTGGCGCGCAGCCAGTATGGTTTGCAGGGGTGGAAGCGACACAAGGTGTACCCGGACTTCGTGTTTGCCCATGTGAACCGTGAAGGGGCCCCCAGGCTTGTGGTACTGGAAACCAAGGGCATGCATCTGGCCGGGTCCACGGATACCGAATACAAGAAGAGTCTGCTGGATCGGCTGACGCAGGTGTTCGCCGACGAATCCCTTGCACGTATGGGCGAAGTTGAACTGGTGGGAGAACGCCAGAGCGTCGTATGTGATCTGGTGTTCGATCAGGCATGGCGTTCCACGCTGGACGCGCACCACTTCGGATAATTCAGGCTCGCTTTCGCGTCGGCCTGGCCGCCCTGCGGCGCAACTCAGTGAAATTGGCGGCTTTCAGCGGACCCGCCACACCCTTCAGCGCTTGAGGGCCAGGACGAGCACGCCGCCCGCTACCATCGCGATGCCGATCCACTCCTGGGCCACGGGCCGCTCCCCAAGAAAGACGAAGGCAAAGACTGCTACCAGCACAAGGCTCAGTTTGTCCACCGGCGCAACCTTTGACGCCTCCCCAATTTGTAGTGCGCGGAAGTAGCACACCCATGAAGCGCCGGTAGCCAGACCCGACAGCCCCAGAAACAACCACGTCCTGCCGGGCAACTCAAAAGGATTGCTCCACTTTCCAGCGAACCAGACAAAAGCAGAAAGAATCACGATGATGAATCCTGTCCTGACCAAGGTAGCCAAGTCGGAATCGACACCTTGGATACCGACCTTCGCAAAAATCGCGGTCATCGCCGCAAACACCGCCGAGAGCAGCGCCCAAACGAACCAGTTCGAGGATGAAACCATGGTGAGATGTCCTTTTGTTGCAAATTGCTTGAACGCCTGGTGCTGGGTCAGGACGGCCGTACGAGGACCGCTCGCAGCACCATGTCCACCAGCAGCTTCTCGGCTGCCTCGAAGTCCTGCGCCTCCAGCTCCGGCTTGCCCAGCACCAGGCAGATCTGGCTGGCGAAGTCGGC
>JANNDB010000536.1:0-2622 GCA_031387285.1 Betaproteobacteria bacterium
CCAGGGCCGGATCAGCGCGCAGTGCCTCGTTGACTTCCGTGACTTCGCCGCTGACCGGCATGTAGACGTCCGCGGCCGCCTTGACCGACTCCACCACACCGGCGATGTCGCGGGCCTGGAAGCTCTTGCCGACTTCGGGCAGATCGACGAAAACGATGTCGCCCAGCGCGTCCTGCGCATGGTGCGTGATGCCGACCGTGGCCACGTCGCCGTCCATGTTGATCCATTCGTGGTCTTCGGTGTATTTGATCGCCATGGGTGTTCTCCTGGGGTGGGGGAAAGTTGGTTGAGGAAAAGGGTGAAGAAAACGGGGTCAGAGGGCAATACTGTTCACTTTGTCATGCCGGACTTGATCCGGCATCCATGGATTGCGGGTCGAGCCCGCAATGACCGGGCTAAGGCGAACAACATTGGGTCGGGGGGTATCTGGGCCGGGTTGCGCGTCGCCGGTGTGCATGCGTGGTGCTCTGGTGCTGGCGGGCGCATCGACGTGCAGGCCTCAATTCGGGAGCGACTGCGCAAGACCCGTGAACCGGCGCATCGCGCGAGCCGCCTCAGCCACGGAAGTACCGGTTCGGGACAAAGGGCATGGTGCATACCTCCATCGGTACCGCTTTGCCACGCACGATGGCGTTGAGCCTGGTGCCCGGCGCGGAGCAGCGCGTCTGCACGTAGCCCATTGCTACCGGCTGGTTGATGCTCGGGCCAAGCAGGCCGCTGCTGACTTCCCCCACGGGCTCGCCGGCCAGATCCTGCAATCCGGTGTGCTCGCGCACTGGTATGCGCTCGAGCGCCCGCAGTCCCACGCGCTTGCGCTGCACGGCGCCGGCGCCGCCGGCGAGTTGCGCAAGCACGATGGCGGCGCCCGGAAAGCCGCCGGCACGTGCACCGCCGACGCGGCGCACCTTCTGGATCGCCCAGTTCAGGTTCGCCTCGACCGGCGTGGTGCCCGCGTCGAGGTCGTTGCCGTACAGGCACAGCCCGGCCTCGAGTCGCAACGAGTTGCGCGCGCCCAGGCCGATCGGCTTGACTTCGCTGTGCGCCAGCAGCGTGCGCGCCAGTGCATCTGCCAGGCTCGCGTGTACCGAGATCTCGAACCCGTCTTCGCCGGTGTAGCCGCTGCGCGTCACGAAACAGTCGATCTGTACAGGTTGGCCCGCATCAGTGCAGGTGAGCCTGAACTGGCCGCCCGTCATGAACAGGAGTTTCTCGATTCCCGGGCAAAGCCTTTGCATCACCTGTACGGCCAGCGGGCCCTGCAATGCCAGCAGGGCAAGCTCGGGGCTGGGGATCACGTCGCAAAGCGAGCCGATGCGCTGTGTGATGTGGGCCAGGTCGGCGGCCTTGCAGGCACCGTTGACGATCACGAAAATGTCGCCTTGCCCGGCGTAGTCGCGGTTGACGAACATCAGGTCGTCCAGGATGCCGCCGCTTTCATTGAGCAGCAATCCGTAGCGCTGCCTTCGCACGGCCAGATCGACCACGTCCACCGGGATCAGCGTTTCGAATGCGGCTGCCGCACCCGGCCCGAGCAGACGCAACTGGCCCATGTGGGAGACGTCGAAGAGGCCGGCCGCGGCGCGCGTGTGAAGATGCTCCGCCATCACGCCGGCGGGGTATTGGACCGGCATCGAATATCCGGCAAACGGCACCATGCGGGCGCCCAGCTCGATATGCAGGGCGTGCAGGGGCGTGTGAAGCAGGGGCGGGTCAGTGTTGGACAACGGCGTCTCCTTGGGGCAAGTCCCGGAACTCGTCCGCGCCCGGGCAAGTCCTGATTCCATGGCGCTGGCCATGGGCTGCCCCCGCTGTCCGTGGTACCTGAGAGATTCACCGCGCTGGCGCACGCCCTGGGGCGCCGCATGCGGCTTGCTCCTTCGGTGGACTGCATGAACTGCAGCCTCTCTCCAGTGGGGAGACGCCACCCGGCTTGGCTACCCGATGGCGCTTGTCAGTCCTTTTGCCTGAGCGTTCATACCGCTGGGATCAGCCCGCACTGCGCCTTCGGCGGCCTTCCGGTGGAAGACTCTCTCCTGACCGTGAAGATTGTAGTGCCGCCCACAGGTCAGGCCCAAAGGGAAGCCTCGACGGTGCAGGAACCGGCACCAATCGGCGCCGCGCACAGGCTCGGTGCGAGCCGGGCAAGCAACGATAATCAGGCGAGTCGGGAGCGGCGCCACACGACCGGGCGTGGTGAGCGATGATGTGAATGCGCCCTTCGACCGAACGAATAAATGAAGCGAACATGAATGAGTGAATCACGGGCCCTGCTGCTGACCGACGTGGTGGACAGTACGAAGATGTCGGAAAAACTCGGGGATCGGGCGATGGCCGAGGTCTGGGCCGGCCATGACCGGGTCGCACGCGACCTGCTGCCGGTCTGGCGTGGCCGTGAAATCGACAAGACCGACGGCATGTTGCTGCTGTTCGATCACGCGCACGAGGCTGTGGAGTACGCCGTGGCCTATCACCGCGCCCTGGCCGCGATGGCGACGCCGCTGAAGGCACGCGCTGGATTGCATGTGGGGCCTGTCATCCTGCGGGAGAACAACGCCGATGATGTGGCGCGCGGTGCCAAGCCGCTGGAGGTGGACGGCTTGGCCAAGCCGACGGCGGCCCGGG
>JANNDB010000576.1:0-1534 GCA_031387285.1 Betaproteobacteria bacterium
GGGCCATGCCCGTTGCCAATACGGTGCGCGCGGCCTCAAGCCTCTGGGTGCAGGCGCTGGCTGACATCGCCACCGCCGTGGCTTCGGAAAAAGGTATTGCCGCCCCCGCAAACGGCACGGCAACAGCGCAGGCCACGGCCATCGCGCGGTCCCTGTTGGGAGGCGAACGCAAGGCGGTATTGCTGGGCAATGCTGCGGCCCACCACGCCAAAGCATCGAGCCTGCTGTCGCTGGCCAACTGGATCGCGCAACAAACCGGCGCCACGGTGGGTTATCTGACGGAAGCCGCCAATACAGTGGGCGCACAGCTGGTGGGGGCCATGCCTGGGGCCAAAGGCCGGAACGCCGGTCACATGCTGGCAGGCGGCCTCAAGGCCATGTTGCTGTTGCATACCGAACCCGCTTTCGATTCGGCGGTTGGATCTGCGGCGCTGGGCGGCAGCGGCATGGTGGTCACCTTGAGCGCTTTCAAGGCGAACCTGGATATCAGCGATGTGCTGCTGCCGATCGCGCCTTTCACAGAGACCCCTGGCAGTTACATCAATGCCGAGGGCCGCTTGCAAAGTTTCCACGCCGTGGTAAAGCCCGCGGGTGACGCTCGCCCTGGCTGGAAAGTGCTGCGTGTTCTGGGCAACCTTCTTGGGCTGCCCGGCTTTGACCAGGAATCGGCGCGCGAGGTTTTGCAAAGCGCGGGGTTTGCCGAAAGCGCAATTGGCGCAATCGTTCCTGTCGCCAGGCTGGGCAATACCAGCAGCTCGGAAGCGATTGACCTTGCGCCGGCTCCGGGGGAGCCGGTTGTCGCATCCATTTACCAGCTCGACGCCATCGTGCGCCGTGCGCCGGCGCTGCAGAGCACTGCTGACGCACGCGCCATGACGGCGCCAGTGGCCGTTCAGGAGGCCGCGGCGTGATCGATCAGCTCCATGCGGCCGGCCTTGGCCTGCTGTCGGCCCCTTGGTGGACCGCCCTGGTCTGGCCGGTCATCTGGGCCTTGGTAAAAATTGTTGTCGTGCTGGCGCCGTTGATGGGCTGTGTGGCCTATTTGACGTTGTGGGAGCGCAAGGCCATCGCCTTTACGCAACTGCGCCAGGGCCCGAACCGGGTCGGCCCACTCGGCTTGCTCACGCCCATTGCCGACGCGCTCAAGCTCATGACCAAGGAGATCATTCTCCCGACGGCCGCCAGCAAGGGACTCTTCCTGCTGGGCCCCATCATGACGATCATGCCGGCACTGGCCGCCTGGGCGGTTGTGCCGTTCGGCCCCGACGTGGTGCTGGCCAACGTGAACGCCGGCCTGCTGTTCCTGATGGCCATCACTTCGCTGGAGGTGTACGGCGTGATCATCGCAGGCTGGGCCTCCAACTCCAAATACGCCTTCCTGGGCGCCCTGCGCGCATCGGCGCAGATGGTGAGTTACGAAATTGCCATGGGTTTCTGCCTGGTGGTGGTCCTGATGGTCTCGGCCAGCATGAACATGACCGACATCGTCATGGGGCAGGGCAAGGGCATCTTTGCCGGGCAGGGCATGGGCATC
>JANNDB010000623.1:0-5781 GCA_031387285.1 Betaproteobacteria bacterium
CCAGGGCATAGGCTGCTCCAAGGTACCCGACATCCACAACGTAGGCCTGATGGAAGACCGCGCTACGCTGCGCATCAGCAGCCAGCACATGACGAACTGGCTGCTGCACGGCGTGGTGACGAAGGCCCAGGTGCGCGCCACCTTCAAGCGTATGGCCAAGGTGGTGGACAAGCAGAACGCCAGCGATCCGCTGTACCGGAGCATGGCGGCGAACCCGCAGGGAGCGGCGTTTCAGGCGGCGACCGATCTGGTGTTCAAGGGGCTGGTGCAGCCCAGCGGGTATACCGAGCCGCTGCTGCATGCGTGGCGGCTGAAGGTGAAGGCGGGCGGGAGCTGAGTAGACCTCGATTTACCTTGCTCGGTCCAGCCAGGTTCGCCAACTACGTAGTCCGTTCATGTCTGATGACTACGCCACCCTGCTCAATCCCGAGAAAGCTCGCATCTTTCGAATCATTCACAGGGCCAATCTGCCTTGGGTACTGGACCACGGCTTGCATTGTGGCAACAGCACCATCAAGGCAGCGCAGTGGGTGAGCATCGGCAACCAGGATCTGATCAATACGCGCGCCAGGTGGCCCGTGACAGTACCACCCGGAGGCTTGCTGAACGACTATGTGCCGTTCTACTTCACACCGTTCTCCGTGATGATGCGCAACATCAACACCGGTTGGAATGGGGTGACTCGATACCCTAACCGCGACATCTTCATTTTGGTATCCAGCCTGCACCGGGTGGCAGAGTTGGGCCTTCGTTTCTTGTTCACGGATAGCCACGCCAACAACAGCCTGGCCAAACCCTATAGCGCTCTGGCCGATCTGGACAAGGTCGACTGGAAGCTGCTGCAGGCGCGAGACTTCCGGCGCGACCCAGACGATCCCGCCAAGTTCGGGCGCTATCAGGCCGAGGCACTGGTTCATCAACACTGTCCGGTGCAGGGTTTGTCAGGAGTCGTCTGTTACAGCGAAGGTGTGAAAATAGAGATTGAACAAGCGCTGGCGGCAAGGGGTTTGCACCTTCAGGTCATTGCACGCACGAGGTGGTACTTCTGATGATCCAATTCACGCAAGGCAATTTGCTCGAAGCCAAGGCCGAGGCGTTGGTAAATACAGTCAATACTGTGGGCATCATGGGCAAGGGTATTGCGCTGATGTTCAAGGAGCGGTTTGAAGACAACTTCTGTCAATACGCCGCAGCCTGCAAGTCGGGCCAGGTGCAAACCGGCAAAATGTTCGTCACTGCGCCGCGCGAGTTGGAAGGCCCGCGCTGGATTATCAACTTCCCCACCAAGCAGCATTGGCGTACTCCCTCACAGTTGGAGTGGGTCACCGACGGTCTGCAAGACCTTCGACGCTTCCTGGTGGATAAGCAAGTCAAGTCCGTTGCCATACCACCGCTCGGAGCCGGTAACGGCGGACTAGACTGGTCTACGGTGCGTGCGCGGATTGACGAGGCGTTGGGCGATCTCGACGTCCAGATCACGGTGTTTGAGCCAGTCGAGGCCTATCAAAACGTGGCGAAGCGCAAAGGTATTGAGAAGCTGACTGCCCCGCGCGCATTGATTGCGGAACTGGTGCGTCGTTACTGGGTGTTGGGCATGGAGTGCAGCCTGTTAGAGGTCCAGAAGCTTGCGTGGTTCCTGGAGCGCGCGATTGAGCGCCGACAGCCAGACGACAACCCTCTAAACCTGAAGTTTGAGGCCAACAAATTCGGGCCTTATGCACACCGCCTGACCAAGCTACTGGACGGGTTGGATGGCAGCTACCTGCGCAGTGACAAGCGTATTGCCGACGCGGACCCGTTTGACGTGATCTGGTTCAACGATGAGCGCAAGGATTTGGTGCAGGCTTTTCTGCGCAGCGAGGCGAAGGCTTACACCGTTGCTCTGGAAGAGGCCGCCGCACTGATTGACGGCTTTGAATCGCCCTTTGGCATGGAGCTGCTGTCCACGGTGGACTGGCTGATCAGCCGCGAGAATGTTCAGCCCACGGTGCAGGCTGTGCGCGAAGGCATCTCACGCTGGCCCAATGCTGGTGCCGCTGAACGCAAGACCAAGCTGTTCGATGACAGGGTCATCGGCATCGCCCTGGAGCGTCTTGTAAATCCTCCTTACCGCGCTGCTACGGGCTGACGGGGTGCTTCGTGCACGTGTCCCAAGAGGCCGGCCTCGGGGTGCGCTTTTGTTACTTCGCCCTCGCGACAAACGACTCAAAGTCAGCCAGTCGTTTGTCTTCGCTCACTTGGTCGTGCGGCACCAGAAGGTACTTCCATGGCTTGGAGCCAATCCTGAGCGCATGGTCCGAAGCGTGTTTGCACCACAGAGCCCCCGCCTCGGCCTTTGCCTTGACCTCCTCCGTCCCCATCTCATTGCGCGCCTTGGTCTCGCACATAAACAATCCGTGCGCAGTCTCCACCACGAAATCGGGTATGTACTCGGGCTGCTCGACGCCGAGCTTGTAGTACAGCTGAAATTGCCCTTTGGCCGGCTTGAACCACTTGTCGGCGTCGCGCTCCAGGATCACGGCAAAGCGGCGCTCGGTGTCGGAATCGAACTTCTGCAGTGGATACAGGCAGCGCGAGAAATGGCCGAACACCATCTGTTTGATGCGGCTCGGCTCATCCACCGTGTCGCGATAGTCGCGCACGGCCTGGCCTGCGCCAACGGTGTAGGTCGGTTCCTTCAATGCGGTATAGCCGCGCCGCACTTCCACAGCGTATTCGGTCGCAGATTCGTGGAAGTTAGCCATCATCTGCGCATGGATGTTCTTGGCGATCAGTTGCCTGTCCAGATCCAGCACATTGCGCACTTCGGCTTCATCCTTCAGGTAGCTGCACAGGTGCGCCACCAGTTGCCCGGCCAGGTCATACAACAGGCCGGCGTGCGCCGTGTAGTCGATGTCGTCAAAGTCGATCAGCGCGTGGACTACGTAGTCCTCAAGACGTTGCTCTTGGCGACCGCTCTGCGCAGACAAAGTGAACTGCTCGTGGGTGCGCAGTGTCTGGCCGACCAGAGAGCGGTCTTTGGGCTGAAGGTGCAGACCCGAAACTTCCAGCGTAAAAGGCCTGAAGCCGCTGGTCACTGTGCCCTTCGGCACGACGGCGATGCGCGGAATATCAATGGTCTGCCTGATGGCTGCCTCAACAGTCCGGCGCACCACGTCCTCCAAATCCAGCTCCGGTGGCGCGTCGGCGCCCGCAAGCAGACTGGGCTGGACGGGCGGCAACTGCTCTTTCACCGCCGCTGCGATTCGCGCTTGCAGCTCTGGAGCCAGCAAGGCTTGCCGTGTTGGCGCGTCTTGTGGACACACCTCGAAGCCGGCCACCACCTGCATCACCGCTTGCGCGGCCTGGCGCTCGTGCGCCGCATAGAACATGGGTGCCGCCGCAGGTGAGCCGGCGGCGCCCGGCGAGCCAACTGTTTCTGGAAGCCCGGAACCTTCGACACCCTGACTCAGACCCAACAGCACCGTCAGATTCGACTGCACCGTAATGCTCTGCATCCGCTCATCACCGGCGCCCGGCGCTTCCAGAATCAGAGTCTTGAGCTTGATCGGTGAATCGGCGCGGTTCGCGTCGTCGATGATTTCCTGAAATCGGTCGTGCGCAATGATGTTGAGCCGGTCCACCGCCGCCACACCGGTGCGCTTACCGTAAGGCAAGCGCAGGCCGCGGCCAATCGACTGCTCCACCAGCGTGCGCGCATTGGCAGCGCGTAGCGGCACGATGGTGTAAAGGTTGGTCACATCCCAGCCCTCTTTCAGCATGTTGACGTGGATCACTATTTCGGTCGGTTCGTCCACGCTTTCCACCGCCAGCAAGCGGCGCACCATTTCTTCCTCTTCCGCACCGGTCTTGCTGCTGTCCACCTGGATAACCTTACTCCGGTAACGACCGCCAAAGAACGCGTCCGACTGCAGCGCGGCCAGCAGCGCACCTGCATGCGTTGTGTCGCGGGCAATCACCAGCATGAAGGGTTTCACCTCCTTCACGCCGTTGGTGAGCGCGTAAGTTTTCAGCTCGACCTTGGTTGCCTCATGAATACGTACGCCGTCCTGAAGTTTGACGCGCTCCACCTCTTCTGGCGGCATATTGCGCGCGTCAAAGTTGCGCTGTGTCACCACGGCCGGGTCTTTTACAAAGCCGTCTTCCATGGCGCGCGCCAGCGGGTAGTCCATCAGCACGTTCTTGAATGGCACTGGCCCCTTGGTGGTTTCGATGAAAGGCGTGGCCGTTACCTCAATGCCGATCAACGGCTTGAGGTCGTTGATGGCGCGCACACCGGCCGTGGCGCGGTAGCGGTGCGACTCGTCCATCAGCAACACCAAGTCCGGTAGGCTCGCCAGATAGTCGAAGTAGCTCTGACCGATGTATTCGCTGAGACGCTTGATGCGCGGCGCCTTGCCGCCGCGCACCTCGGAGTTGATCTTCGAAATATTGAAGATGTTGATGGTTACCGGCGAAAGCAAGTCGCCCAGCGCCTGCGCGCGCTCCTCGTAGTTGTCTCCCGTAATGATTTCTGGCGGGTAAGACGCAAACTCGGCAATACCCTTGAACACATACTTGCGCGTATTGGGCGTGAAGTCGACGATCAGTTTGTCGTAAATCGTCAGGTTCGGCGCCAGCACGAAGAAGTGTTTGATGCCATGCGCTTGAAACAGGTAGCTGATAAACGCACCCATCAACCGCGTCTTGCCTACGCCCGTGGCCAGCGCAAAACATAGCGAAGGAAATTCGCGCTCGAAGTCCTGCAGCGTGGGGAACAGGCTTTTGAGCGTTGCCAGGATGGACGCCACTTCTGCGACGTCGCGGTCCGGCCGCAACATGGCGGGGCTGGCCTCGATGGCGCTTGCCAGTTTGGCCAGCGACTCGGTCTGCGGCGGCCGTAGGCTCATTCGGCCGGCCAGCGCGTTGACTTCGCGCTGGGTCATGGCTTCTTCTTTTGCCTAGGCGGCACGCGCACTACCTTGCCTGCGCGCACCACGATCAGATCCGTGCCCGTTTGCTCCGCCACCTGGCGCGCACGTGCAGCGGCGCGATGCATTGCCTGCAGCGAGCCTTTCAAATTGGCATCCGGGTCATAGGGCGCCTCGGCATAACTGGGCACTTGCTCACTCACCTGCTTTGGCGTGGTCATGGTTTGTTGCTCCAATCCATCAGTTCAGGTTTGCCGCCTGAGTTGTCATACAGCAGCCATTGGTCCACCAGCGGTTGGTACAGATCGACAAACAGCCGCTTCCCAGCATCGAACCGCCGACGGATCGCGGCTTCTGGAACATCGTGACCACCTTGACGCACTCGTTCGGCGACGCGTTGAACCGCTGCATCGGCAGACGGCAGGCGCAAGAAGAACAACTCGACGCGATAGCCCAATTCCCTCCATTGTGGAATCTGGCGAGAGTACCCCGTGCCAGCCAAGGTAGTTTCAAACGCAAAGCTTTCCAGCTTGGTCACATGCTGCGCCATGGCATTCAGCATGAGCCGCCCCGCCTGGATGGCAGCACGCTCCGGCGCAAATGGTGAAAGCCCTCCGGCAATCAAATCCGCGTTGATGAAGACTGGGCAACCGGCCTCCTGCGGCAAGAACTCCCGCGCGAAAGTGGTCTTGCCGGCACCGTTGGGGCCGGCAATGATGATGATCTTGCGCAACATCACGAAGCCCCCGCGCCAAACAAGTCATCCTGCGGTGGCAATGCGTCTACCTTCTTCTGCGCCATCGGCAGGTTGGCCACATTCAGGCTGTAGTCGTCATGGCCCCACTCGCAGCGGTCCTTGACCATCTTGGGG
>JANNDB010000654.1:0-4423 GCA_031387285.1 Betaproteobacteria bacterium
CAATCTGGCCTGCGTGTCCGGCTGGTACTCCGGCTTTCTGGGCCAGGGCAGCGTGGAAGCCGAAATCGCGCGCTGCGAAGACCATTTGCGCAAGCTGCAGTACAACGGCTCCACGGTGGTGGTGTATGGCGAATGCGCCGACACCATCCAGGGCCAGATCGATACGCCGCTGGCGCGCCGTCCGCGCTTTCGCGACGACGCGCAGTGGGCGGTCTACGGGAAAAAGCTCAATGCCTTTGGTGCGCATCTGCAGCACACCTACGGCATCACGCTCGCCTACCACCACCACATGGGCGCCTATGTCGAATCGCCCGAAGACATCGACCATTTGATGGCGGTGACCGATGCCAGGGCGGTGGGTCTGCTGTTCGACACCGGGCATGCCTGGTATGGAGGGGCCACCGATGTGGTGGGCCTGCTCAAGCGCCATGTGGCGCGGGTTGTCCATGTGCACTGCAAGGACGTGCGGCCGCAGGTCATCGCGCAGGCGCGCAACGACGGCTGGAGTTTTCTCACAGGCGTGTTGAATGGCACCTTCACCGTTCCCGGCGACGGCGTGATCGACTACCAGGCGGCGCTGGGCACTTTGCACAGCGCAGGCTACCAGGGCTGGCTGGTGGTGGAGGCTGAACAGGACCCGGCCGTGGCGCCAAGTTACCGTTACGCCAGCATCGGTTACCAGACCCTGCACGGCATCGTGCGCGGCCTGGACCAGGGCGGCTGAGTCATGACCAGCCCTCTGCTCGCCAAGGCGGCCCGGGAAGGACGCGAGATCGTCAACGTCACGCCGGAGCGCGCCGGCTGGACCCATGTGGGTTTTCGCGCACTCCGGCTGCGCGCCGGTGAAACTGAAACCCTCGACAGCGGCAAGCGCGAAATGTGCCTGGTGGTGCTCACTGGCACGATTGACGCCACCGTGGCGGGGCAGACCCATACCGGTCTGGGCAGCCGTAGCTCAGTTTTTGAACCGGTGTCACCGGCCGCCGTCTACCTGCCCGCCGGGGAATCCATCAGCGTGCGCGCGCTGCGCGATACGGAACTCGCCATCTGTACCGCGCCGGCGGGTGAGCAAGTGCATCCGGTTCGCGTAATCGATCCGGCCGGCATGCGCCGCAGCGTGCGCGGCAAAGGCAGCAACACGCGCTTCATCTGCGACATCCTGCCGCACGACGACCCGGGCGCAGGCCATCTGCTGGTGGTCGAAGTCGTCACGCCAGCCGGGCACTCGTCGAGTTACCCGCCGCACAAGCATGACTCGGAAACACCGCCCACCGAGACTCAGCTCGAAGAGACCTATTACCACCGCCTCCATCCCCCCCAGGGGTTCGCGTTCCAGCGCGTGTACACCGACGACCGCAGCATCGACGAAGCCTGTGCGGTGGAAGACCACGATGTGGTGATGGTGCCGCGTGGTTACCACCCGGTGGTGGCGCCGCACGGCTACGACCTGTACTACCTCAATGTGATGGCTGGTCCGAAACGCCTGTGGGTGTTCCGCAACGACCCTGCGCACGAATGGATGCTGCGCTGAAAGCACAAACCGATATGACCGACCCCTTGATGCAATCCCTCGAAACCATTGTGCGCGACGCCGGCGAGCTGATGCGTACCGCCTTCAACGCGCCCGACCGCCCGGCCTATTCCCTCAAGGGGCAACAGGATTACCTCACGGTGACCGATGGCGCCGTCGAACAATTTGTGCGGGAGCAGATCGCCCGCCATTTCCCGGGTGACGGCGTGCTGGGCGAAGAGGCCGGAGGCGCTGTGGATGCCAAACGCCTGTGGATCGTGGACCCGATCGACGGCACTGCCAACTTTGCGCGCCAAATTCCGCACTTCTGCATTTCCCTGGGGCTCATGGTCGAGGGAAAGATCGTTGCAGGGGCGATTTACGAGCCCATGCACGACGAGTTGTACATCGCACAGGCCGGTCAGGGCGCCTGGCTCAACGGCAAACGGATGCACGTGAGCACAGTGGCCGAACTGACCGCGGCCACGGTAGAAGTAGGCTGGTCCACGCGTATCCCGGTGGCAACCTATCTGGAGATGGCGGGCAAGGCGGCACACGCAGGATGTTCAGTGCGCCGCGCGGGCTCCGGCTCGCTCGGGCTGGCCTATGTGGCCGCCGGGCGCACCGAGGGTTACGCCGAACCCCACATCAATGCCTGGGATGTTGCGGCCGGCTTGCTGCTGGTCACCGAAGCGGGTGGCCGCATCAACCATTTCTGGGGTGGCGATGGCCTGCGCTCCGGCAATCCGGTGCTGGCGACCAATGCGGCGTTGGCGAAGCAGCTAAGTGTTTTAACTAGTATCGATCTGGCCTAGTTCGGGCTAAGCTGCAACGGCGGCGGCCCCCGGGGCAGGCACGGCAGGTGATTTCAGCGACATCTTCAGGAGGCAAGCATGACACCCTTTACCCGTAACGTACTCACACTGGCCCTGGCGGCCGCCAGTTCGCTTTCTTCGAACGCCTTTGCCGCCGGCAATGAGCTCGTGGTGTATTGCAGCGTTCAGGAAGAGTGGTGCCGCCCGATGGTGGCAGTATTTGAAAAAACTACGGGCATCAAGGTCTCGATGACGCGCAAGAGCAGCGGCGAGGTTTACGCGCAAGTGAAGGCCGAGGCCGCCAACCCCAAGGGCGACGTGTGGTGGGGTGGCACCGGAGACCCGCATCTCCAGGCCGCCGAGGAGAACCTCACCCAGGCCTACAAGTCCCCCATGCTGCCCCAGTTGCAGGATTGGGCCGTGCGCCAGGCCGAGCAGTCTGGCTACAAGACGGTAGGCATCTATTCCGGGGCCCTGGGCTTCAGCTACAACAAGCCGGCGCTCGAAAAAAGGGGTATTCCTGCTCCCAAGTGCTGGGCGGATCTGATCAAGCCGGCCTTCAAGGGTGAAATCCAGGTGGCCGACCCGAACTCGTCGGGCACCTCGTACACGATGCTCGCCACCATGGTGCAGCTGATGGGCGAGGACAAGGCTTTTGACTACATGAAGGCGCTGCACAAGAACGTCAACCAATACACCAAGTCCGGTGCCGCACCGGCACGCGCGGCGGCGGTCGGCGAGTCGATTGTTGGCATCACGTTCATGCACGACGGTGTTACCCACGCTGTATCCGGTGCGCCGCTCGTAGTGGTGGCACCTTGCGAGGGAACCGGTTATGAAATCGGCTCGATGAGCATCATCAAGGGAGCACGCAACCTGGAGAACGCCAAGAAATGGGTGGACTTCGCGCTCGGCGCACAAATCCAGATCCTGGGCGCCAATGCGCGCTCCTACCAGGTGCCATCCAACAAGAACGCCGCGACGCCGCCGGAAGCACCGAAGCTCACGGAGATCAAGCTGATCAACTACGACTTCAAGAAATACGGTTCATCGGCCGAGCGTATTCGCCTGCTCAGCAAATGGGACAAGGAAGTCAAGGTTTTGCCCAAGTGAACCTGGGTAACGGCCAGGTGGGTCGGGCCACGTGACGAATGGCGTCGCGGTGGCTGCAGCACCGCCGCACCGCTCGGCCAGAGTCAATCTGACGGTGCCGGCCTTGCTGGCGCTGGGTGCGATGGCATGGCTCGTGTTGCCCTGGTACGGCGAGCGGATTGAAGGTTCTGCCGTGCAACTGGCGTGGGGCGCAGGCCGTTGGTGGCTGGCACCAGCCTTGCTCGGCCTGCTGGTGGTAACGGTCGGTTGGCGCATGCCCGCTGGCTCGGAGCTGCGCGGCCGCGTCATGACAGGCGGCGCCCTGTTTGGACTGGTATGGATCCTGCTGCAAGGCTTCGCGGTCGGCATGCAGGGCCTGGACTGGTCCTGGTTCGGCATCTTCGGCCCGGTCAAAGAGGGTCAACCGGGATTGGGATCGGGCGGATTCCTGTTGCTGGGTGTTTTTACAGTCCTGTTGTCTCAGGGTATCGCCGCCATGGGCAAATTCCGCGGCGACGGTTTCATTGCGGGCGCCGTCTGGGGCATTGGCCTTCTGGTGGGGCTTTTCGTTTTCTTCCCGGTTGCGCGTGTGCTGGTGTCCGCCTTCACCAACCAGGCCGGCGTACTGGATCTGGCACTGGCCTGGGAGCGCCTCACCGCCTCCGACATCTGGGGACTGACGTGTCTGATGGGTGGGGCCACCTGTGGCGTAGCCTGGAACTCGCTGTTCCTGGCAGCGCTGGCCGGCGTACTCAGCACCCTGTTGGGCCTGGCGTTTGCATTGATCGCGCTGCGCTCCGGGTTCCGCTGGCGCAAGAGCCTGCAGGTGCTCTCCATACTGCCCATCATCACCCCGCCTTTCGTCATTGCGCTGGCCATCATCGTGCTGTTCGGGCGCACCGGCATGGTGACGGTCTGGATGGAAACATGGTTCGGCATAGTCCCTTCGCGCTGGATTTACGGTCTTCCAGGCGTGCTGATATCGCAGTTGCTGTCGCAGACACCA
>JANNDB010000187.1:0-2736 GCA_031387285.1 Betaproteobacteria bacterium
GCTGAAAACCAGCGGCCCGCGCAGGCGCAGTTCGCCGGGCCGGCCCGTTGTCGTGATCTCCTCCTCCGTGTCCAGACAGACCAGCCGTGTCTCCTGAATACCGGCCACCCAGGACGGCCAGTCGATGCCGGCCACACCAAAACGCGGCAGGTACTCCGAACGCGCCTGCGGGTCGGGAACGTCGCGCGCACTGCCGAACAGTGCACACCCTTCCGAGGATCCGAAGGTGTTCCAGACGGAGATGCCGTAGCGGTCCTGCATGGCACGGATCATCGACGGCGACAGTGGTGCGGAGCCCGATCCGATGCTGCGCAGCGAAGACAGGTCGTACTTTCGCATCAGTGCTTCGTTCTGCACCAGCAGGTTTAGCGCTGCCGGCGGTGCCACGGTATAGGCGACGCGCTCGGACTCGATCTGCTGCAGCAGGGTTTCCATGTCGAAGGGCTGGTGCTGTACCAGCACACCGCGTTTGATCAACCACGGGAAGAACATGCCGCCGAGCGAGCCGATATGCGTCATCGGAAACGGATTGAGCAGGACTTCGCCGTCGCCAAGTTCACCCGCCTGGGCGCAGGCGATACCGGCGCAGATCCAGTGGTTGTGGGTTTTGGGAACACCCTTGGGCCGGGCCTCGGTTCCAGAGGTCCAGGTGATGGTGAAGACCTCGTTGGCATCGATGGCCGCCGCGCGGTTGCGCTGCGCAACCGCGGCACGTTGCAGCGGGTCCTGTGCCAGCGTGTCCAGGCACTCCAGGGGCGAAAAGTTTGCCGCCTGCGCCGCGCTGGCCCCCCACACCAGCACGTGGCGCAGTGTCGGCAGCCGGGCGCGCACGCCGACGGCCATCGCAGCGTGGTCATGGCCCTTGATATGCCCGAAGGTGAGCATCGCACGCGCGTCGACAAAGGCCATCAGGTCGCTCAGTTCATGCTCACGGTACTGGATCGGGAACGGGCTCAGGATCAGACCCAGGCGCGCCGCCGCCAGGTAGACAACAGCGAGTTCCACACAGTTGGGAAGCTGTACCGCCACGATGTCGTCTTTGCCCAGACCGAGCCGCATGAAGCGGCTGCAGAGGCGGTCGACCATGGCGTCCAGTTCCAGCCAATTGAGCCTGAGCGAAGCCAGGCCGGTCATGGCCTGTTTGTCCGGCGGATCGACGACGGCCAGACGGTCGCGCGCGCCGATCACGGCAGACCGGAACAGGTCATCCACCGTGGTGGTTCCCCAGACGCCGCGTTGCGTGAACGTCTCGATGGCTTGGGCTGAAAACGGGATCATGGCTGTTTCGGGCCGACGGGTCGGCAGGTTCCCGAACGGTCAGGCGGGGGGAATGAAGCGCAGGCCCCGTGCCAGAAAGCGCTCCAGCTTCTTCGGGTCGCGGGCCATGCGGGCACGTACGTCGATCGTCATCGGGTCCGCGTCGACCTCCTCCTCCTTGCGTTGCAGCGACTCGAGTGTGATGCGCGCAGTGTGCTGGGGTGATACCTTGGGCGCGTCCTTGACCTCGGCGGCCATGCGGGTGTCCACGGAGCCGACGAAGATCGCCGAAACGAAGGTGCCCTGCTCTGCCAGTTCGGCCCGTACGCCCTGGGTCAGCGACCAGGCTGCGGCCTTGGATGCGCTGTAGCTGCCCAGCACCGGAACATTGCTGAGCGCGGCAGCAGAGAGAATATTCACGATGGCGCCGCCGCCATTGGCCTTGAGCACCGGCGCAAAAGCGCGGCACATCCGCAGCGGGCCGAAATAGTTGACATCCATCTCTTCAACGGCGCCGCGCATGTCCGCGGAACCGATCAGCCGGCGTCCGAAACGCGACAGTCCGGCGTTGTTGATCAGCAAGTTGACGTCCTGGCATCCCTGCGCGCAATGCTGCGCATCCTGTTCACTGGTGACATCGAGCTGCACCTCCAGCACGCGCCCGCCACCCTGTTCGACCAGATGGGAGGCGCTGCCCGGTTCACGGCAGCCGGCATACACCCTGGCTGCGCCCATTGCTAGCAACTCGCGTACCAGCGCCTCGCCGATGCCGCGGTTCGCGCCGGTTACCAGCGCCACGGCCCCTTCAACCAGCATCGGTCAGGCCGAGGCCGGTGACGCGGACAGTTGTTTTTCCAGGGTGGCGTAGTCGAAGTAGTCGCGCCAGCCGATGATCTTTTCGTCCTTGAACTCAAATACGCCGACGTACGGCAGGCTGACCGGGCGGCCTTTGCGGGAATAGTTTTCCGTGCCCTCGTGGAACACCACATCGCCCGACTGCACGATATGGCGCAACTCGACGTGGATGTCCTGCATGCCCCGGCCAAACCTGGTCATGAAGTTCGAGATCGCTTCCTTGCCACGCAGCACCTCGGTGAAGGGCATGTTCTGGTAGAGCACATCGTCATGCACAAGGTCCAGCACGGCGGCATGATCCTGGCGCGCCCATGCTGAAAAGAACTTCCGGGTGGTATCGATATGGTTGCTCATTGCTGCTCTCCTGTTCGGGTTTGTACGTTGTTGCGCATCTTGCTCCGGTGATTATGATGGGTCTGGACAGGATTCACTGGTGTATCAACGCGCCCAGGCGCTCACTATGGGAGAAGGAATATGCGATTGAAGAACGTAGCGTGGTTGCTGGCCTTGGCGTGCGGTTTCGGGAGCATAGGCACTGCCGGTGCGCAGACCCAGGGCGTGACCAAGGACCAGATCCTGCTGGGCTATCCGAACGATCTTTCGGGCCCGGTGGCGGAAGTCGGG
>JANNDB010000757.1:0-1551 GCA_031387285.1 Betaproteobacteria bacterium
CCGTCCGCTACGCGACACGCTGGCGGTATGCCCGCCGCTCATCATCAACGATGCCCAGATCGACGAGTTGTTCGACAAGCTCGGACGCGCGCTGGATCTCGCCCATGCGGACGCGCGCAAGGCCGGATTGATGCCCTGAACACTTTTGCCCTTATCCCAACTGAAAGGAAATCGAATGCAGCTTGCTGATATGTCCGCTGTGGTAACCGGCGGCGCGTCCGGTCTGGGCCTGGCCTGCGCACGCCGCCTGGTGGCGCGTGGCGTGCACGTGGTCATTGCCGACCTGAACCAGGAACGCGGGGCGGCCGTGCTGGCCGAGCTCGGTGCGCTGGCCCATTACGTGAACGCGGACGTGTGCGACCCGGCGCAGATGGGCCAGGTGTTTGATGCCGCGCAGGCCCGTGCCCCGCTGCGCGCCCTGATCCATTGCGCCGGTGGCGGCGGGGCGGTGCGCCTGGTCGAACGCGACGGCCAGCCCGGCTCGCTGGAGAAGTTCGAGTCGGTGGTGCGCCTCAATCTTGTGGGCACCTTCAACGTGTTGCGCCTGGCTGCAGCCCGCATGGCGAAGAACGAAGTCATTGACGGGGAGCGTGGCGCCTGTGTGCTGACGGCATCGGTCGCGGCCTATGACGGGCAGATCGGCCAGATTCCCTATGCATCGGCCAAGGCCGGCGTCGTGGGCATGACCCTGGTGGCGGCGCGCGACCTGGCGAGCAAGTTCATCCGTGTGTGCACGATTGCGCCAGGCCTTTTTGACACGCCGCTGCTGGCGCGCCTGCCGGAGAACATCAAGGCGTCCCTGGGCGCTTCGGTGCCGCATCCGGCGCGGCTCGGTCATCCGGACGAATACGCCCAGATGGCATTGCAGATTCTGGAGAACGCCATGCTCAATGGCGAGACGATCCGCCTTGACGGGGCGATACGGATGGCGCCGCGTTAATCCAGCCGCTGCCCTACACGCGACCGGTCACGGGCAGGCATGCACCTGTTACGTCCCGAGCTTCCCTTGACAGCAGGAACGCAATCACCTGCGCCAGCGAATCCGGCGTGACCCATCGTGCGAAGTCGGCGTCGGGCATGTCAGCGCGGTTGGCGGGCGTGTCCAGCGTACTCGGCAGCACGGCGTTCACGCGCAGGCCGCGCTGCTTGAACTCTTCCGCCATGGATTCGGTCAGGCGCATCACACCGGCTTTGGACGCCGCATAGGCGGCCATTCCGGCCCCGGCCTTGAGCGCAGCCATCGCGCCGATGTTCACGATGCTGCCCGCTGGCGATTGCAACAGCCAGGGTAGTGCGGCCTGGGATGCCAGTACGGCCGTGCGCAGGTTCATCGCGTGCAGCCGGTCCCAGGTTTCCACAGCGCCAGTTTCGATTTTTTCGAAGCTGAACCCGCCTGCGATATTGACCAGCCCGTCGATGCCGCCCATGCCGCTGGCAGCAGCGTCAAAGGCCTGGCGCGTAGCGTCCGGGTCGGTCAGGTCGACCTGACCAATCACCGCGGTCACGCCGGCCACGGCCGTTCTCTGCGCGCGGTCAAGCAATGCCACACGC
>JANNDB010000803.1:0-7982 GCA_031387285.1 Betaproteobacteria bacterium
GCCCAGCACCATGAAGACGCAGAACAGCCCTAGCATCCAGGTGATGGTCATAAGGTCGGGTCTACCGGGTGATCAGTGGGGAGTGGGCGCGTCCAGGTCAGTATCGTCACCAGCGCTTCGATGCCCGCGCCGGCAGCCAGCGCCATGTAGACCGACCATTTGGGAATTTCCAGCAAGGGCGACTGCTGCATCCACGTACGGTTCATCAATTCGATGGCAGCCCAAAACAGCAGGATACTAAAGCTGATGGTGAGGGCATCGGCGATCCACATCACCACCCGCTTGCCGCCCGGCGGCAGCATCAGCTCCAGCACTTCGACCCGGATATGGCCACGCGAGCCCGCCACCAGCGCCGAGCTGATCATCACGCCCCACACCATCAGACCACGCACCAATTCCTCAGCCCAGAACAGCGACTCGTTGAGTACGTAGCGGAAAAAAACCTGCAGCAACACCAGCACGAAATAGCTGGCCAGGAAAGCCGCCGACAGGGCCTTGAGCGTGCCACCGATGGCCCGCGCCAGCGCGTCGACCCGTCGGGCCAATGGTCCGGTCGGCGGGCCGCCCGTGTGGCCCGCTGGCGAAGACTGCATTCCCCTCAGGCCTTGGCCGCAGCCTGGGCTGCATCGATCAGGGCTTTGCCTTTCGGTCCGGTCTTGGCAACAAAATCGGTCAGCACCGGGCCCATCTTGGAGCGGAAGCTCTCGATGTCCGGTGTGGCATCGGCCTTGACCCGGCCGGCCAGTTCAGTCCAGGCCGTGGTCTGTTCGGTGATGTTGGCGTCCCACATGTCTTTTTGGACCGTGCGCACGGCTTCGTCGCGGAGCGCTTTTTGCACGTTGGCGGGCAGGGTGGCCAACTTCTTGGAGCTGGCCATCATCGACACTTCGGTGAAGATGTGGTGGGTCCGGGTGGCGAATCCTGCGACTTCATAGGCCTTCGAGGAGATGATGAAGTCGGCCGGCACCTCGATCGCGTCCACGACGCCGGTTTGCAGCGCAGTGTAGATTTCGCCGGCGGGAATCGGGGTTGGATTGGCGCCCATGGCTCTGGCCATCGCCACCCAGGTCGGAATCTCGGGCACGCGCAACTTGATGCCGCGCACATCGTCCGCCTTGTGGATCGCCTTCTTGGAGAGAAATACACGAAAGCCGGACGCCCCCAGCGACAGAATCTCCACGCCCAGCGACTCCTTGGCCGCATCCGACACCTGCCGGCCGGCGGCGCCATAGAGTACCCGCTTGACATGTTCGAAGTCGTTGAAGAGGAACGGCATCGAGACGAAGCCCATATGCGGCTGCCAGTTGGCCAGCGTGCCGAGATCGCTCCAGCACAGGTCCAGGGTGCCGAGTTGCAGCGCCTCGGCCGACGTGCGCAGATTGAACAGCTGCGAGGCCGGCCGGATATCGATCGTGACCTGGCCATTGGTTGCGTCCCGGACCCTGGTGGCATAGGTCTCGGTCGTCCTGTGCAGCAGGTGGGTGGTGGGCACGTGGTGCGAGAACACCAGGCGGATCGGAGCCGCCTGTGCACGTGTGATGGCCGGTGTGGCCAGCGCGCTGGCGGCGCCGGCACCATAACCCAGCAGCTTGCGTCTGGAAATCGTCATTTTTGTCTCCGTTGCTGTCGGCAAATTGCCGCAGCCTGTTGTTTCGCCACAGTTGGTCGAGGGCTATTGCCACTGCGACGGTTTTATACTAATGTAATAGCAAGCAGGCGTCAACAATCGCCAATCCCCCACAACCGGCAGGCCCGGCCACAGGCGAAAACCAAAGGAGACAGCATGATCAGTGACCAGGATGTGGAGCGTTACCGGCGCGACGGGTACATCGTCGTGCCCGACGTGTTGTCGCCCGACGAGGTGGCAGGGCTGCAGCGCGTGACGGAAGAGTTCGTGCAGGCGTCGCGCAAGGTCGATCAACATACCGATGTGTTTGACCTGGAGCCCGGGCACACGGCGGCCCAGCCCCGGCTGCGGCGCATCAAGACGCCACACCTGCAACACCCACTGTACGCGGGCATGGTGCGCCACCCCAAGATCGTCGCGGTGTTGCAGCGGCTGTGGGGCCCGAACGTGCGCTTCGACCTGTCCAAGCTCAACCTCAAGGCTGCCGGTTTCGGCTCGCCTGTGGAGTGGCACCAGGACTGGGCGTTTTACCCGCATACCAACGACGATCTGGCGGCGGTCGGCATCATGGTGGATGACTTCACGCAGGACAACGGCTCCATGCTGGTGATGCCCGGCAGCCATACCGGCCCGATCTACGACCACCATGCCAAAGGCCATTTCGTCGGCGGCATCGACCCTGCCACCAGCGGCATCGACTTCTCCAAGGCGGTCATGTGTACCGGCAGGGCCGGCTCGATCACCGTGCACCATGTACGCCTTTTGCATGGCTCGTCGGCCAACGTGTCTGGCAAACCGCGGCGGTTCCTGTTGCACCAGTACCGTGCTGCCGACGCCTGGCCGCTGATCCATCCGCCGATGGCCTGGGAGCCGTGGACTTCGCTGCTGGTCGGTGGCGTTGACACGCTGGAGCCGCGCATGGTCGCAGTGCCGATGCGCCTGCCGTATCCGGCGGCACCCAACCAGGGCTCGATCTACGAAAACCAGCGTGACCTGGGAACGCGCTTTTTCGAGGACGCTGGAGTAACCGCCCCGGCGCCGTCCTGATGCAACAGCTGCGCGTCTACCAGTCGCTGTGGGCCATGGAGCGGCGGCGACCGGACGGTGCCGAGTGGCCGCTCCCGGCCAAGCTCGACATGATTCACGCCGCCGGCTTCGATGGCGCCGGCGTGCGCTTCTTCGACCGCGACTATGTGCGCGAGGTCACCGGCACCCTGCGCGACCGGGGCCTGACCTGGCAGGCGCAGTGTTACCCCCGGACGGTGGAAGACCTGGTGCCGATCCTGGCAAACGTGGCCGAGTTCGGTGCCGACCATCTGAACCTGCAGGCCGACGTGCGCCCGCACACGGTGGCCGAGTGCATCCCGCTGATCGACGGCTGGCGCGCGCTGGCCAGGCAGGCCGGCGTGGCCATGCACATGGAGACCCACCGCGATCGCATGACGACCGACCTGTTCTTCACGCTGCGCCTGCTCGACCGCTACCCGGACCTGCGCCTGACCGGCGACCTGTCGCACTATGTCGTGGGGCGCGAGTTCGCCTGGCCGATCTCGGACGAGAACCACCGCCTGATGCACCGCATCATCGACAACTGCTGGGGCTTTCATGGCCGCGTGGCCAGCCGCGAGCAGGTGCAGGTGCAGATCAGCTTCGCGCACCAGAAGGACTGGCTGGACCTGTTCATGGGTTGGTGGGAATACGGCTTTCGCAGCTGGCGCCGGCGCGCGCCCAAGGATGCCGTGCTGACCTTCCTGTGCGAGCTCGGACCACGCGAGTACGCGATGACCGGCGCTGACGGCTACGAACTCTCCGACCGCTGGGAGGAAGCCCAGTTGCTGATGCGCATGGTGCGTGCCCTGTGGGCCAGGCTCGAGGAAGAAGACCGCGTGCCGGCCCCAGCCAAGGCGCTGCCATGAAGCCCAACGCCATCAAGAAGCAGCTGCAGGGTGGCCAGACGGTCGCCGGCGCCATGGTGTTCGAGTTCTTCTCGCCCGGCATGAGCGCCATCCTGGCCAATGCCGGTTGCCGCTTCGTGCTGTACGACATGGAGCACGCGGGTCTGGGTTTCGAGACGCTCAAATGGCTGTTCTCCACCTGCCGCGGCCTGCCCATCGAGCCCATGGTGCGCGTGCCGCGCGGTGAATACACCTGGCTGGCGCGTGCGCTGGACCTCGGCGCCACCGGTGTCATGATCCCCATGGTCGAGTCGCGCGCGCACGCCGAGTCCATCGTGCAGGCCTGCCGCTACCCGCCTGCCGGCCGGCGCGGGGCGGCCTTCGGCTTCGCGCAGTGCGACTACCTGGGCGGCGACGTCGGCGAGAAGATCCGTACCGCGCACGAACGCACGCTGGTCATCGCGCAGATCGAGACCGAACACGGCCTGGCGAACGTCGAGGAGATCGCCGCCGTCGACGGCATCGACGTGTTGTGGGTGGGCCATTTCGACCTGTCCAATTTCATGGGCATCCCGGGGCGCTTCGACGATCCGCGTTTTGATGCCGCGATGCGCAAGGTGGTCGAGGTCTGCCGGCGCCACGGCAAGGTAGCGGGCTTCTTGGCCACCGACCCGGCCTGGGTCCGGCGCGCGCAGGAGATGGGATACACCATGATCGCCGCCGGCACTGACAACGGCCTGCTGCAGCAGGCGTTCACCGGGCTGGTGCGGCAGATCGACGGGCACGCTGCATGATCGCCGCGCCAGCAGCCGAAGATCAGGCCGCGCGCACCCCTCCCATGTTCGATCTGCACGGCAAGGTGGCGCTTGTCACCGGCGCTTCGCGCGGGCTCGGATGGGCCATGGCCGCGTCGCTGGCGCAGGCCGGCGCGCATGTCGTGCTCAATGCGCGCGACCCTGCGGCGCTGGCCGCCCGGGTGGCCGAACTGCAGGCCCGGGGACTGTCGGGCGAGGCCATGGCCTTCGACGTGAGCGACAGCGCCGCGGCCGAGCAGGCGGTGGCCGACATCGCCACCCGCCACGGCCGCTTCGACATCCTGGTCGCCAATGCCGGCATCAACCCGCGAGCCGGGGCTGAACTTCGCTGCCTGAGTCGCTCGCACTGTCGGATAGCTATCGCTGTGGGCTGCGGCTACCCTTCGGCCGGGGTGGTGCTGCGCGCTGTGTCGGAACGTCATGGCCGTCATGGCCACCATAAGGGTCAACCCTGAGACTCCGGTTCCATCCCGCGCGCCGGAAATGGCAAGAGACCGTGCAACCCGGCAGCCGCGAACCCACATACGCCTGCATTCAGCGCTGAATCCGCCCAGACTTGCGCACTTCGGCCCTCTGCAGACATGGCCAGGAGCCTTCTTGGGCCGTTCAATGGCGGTTGAAATTCCGATAGCACCAGCAGCAGCAGCGCCTGCTGGCTGGGCCCTGTCTTGGCGTACAGCTACTTCAAGCGGCACTTGACGGTGGTCCGCGTGATCTTGATGTTGTCCCGTTGCCGTTGGCGATATAGGATGCCCACTTCGCGTTCCTACTTTCGGACACACCATGCAGATCACGGAAAAGGGCCAGGTCACCATCCCCAAGCACATCCGCGTCGCCGCGGGTATCGCGCCCGGTAGTGAGGTGTCGTTCAGCCTGGAGGGCAGCAAGATCGTGATGACGCCCATCGGAACTGGCGTGAAGGATGACTGCCGGGCGAAGCTTCGCGCGGCGGCTGCCCGGGTCCGCGGCAGTCTGAGTCCGGAGTTCAGGCAACTCGGCGCCACCGAAATCATGGCCTTTATTCGTGGTGACGAAGTCGCGCCACTCCGTTCGCGCCGTGGTCACCGCTAGTCTGGCGAGCTACGATGGCAGTGCCGGGTTTCTGGTAGACACCAACGTCTGGGTCGGCTGCATCGACGAAGCCAGTCCTTGGCATGCATGGGCTGTCGAGCAACTCCAGAGTTGCAGCGAACGGTCGCCATTGCATGTGAACTTGATCATCTACACCGAGTTGCTTGTTCCGCGCCCGGACGTAGATGCCCTGGACGCATCGCTTGATGTGTATGACACCCTGCGCAGCCCGCAGCCCGCTGCCTTGGGCCTGTGCATCATTGACCGCCACGGCCTTCTCCCTCTATCGGCGCAGGGGGGCTTGAAGCACAAGCCTTTGCCAGACTTCTATGTTGGCGCTCATGCCGCCGTGACCAACCTGAGCGTGCTCACGCGGGACCCTACCCCATACAGAAGCTATTTCCCGCGTCTGTCCGTGATTGCGCCATGAGATTTCACGTAATTCGCATCCTGCCAGCCCAGGTACGACTTCACCCGGACAGGGGGCCTGGTGGCGCCAGCGCCAGCGAATGCCGCAACGTTAAGCGGCTCTTGCCGGCCGCGCTGGCCCATGCCGCAAAGAATGCGCTTCTGGCAACGCCACAGACGGCCCGCGCAATTCCTGGATAGCCTGCGGAGGTGCGAACCCCGCCGATCAGAGTGCCGGAACCAGGTTGACCCAGTCACGGGTCCGCATCCAGTAGCCGCGCCGCTCATCGATCCAGCCTTTGTTGCTTGCAATCCAGTCGTTGAAAGCCTTCAGAGTCGACGCGTTTCCTTTTTTCAGTCCCATGCCCTCGAAGCCACCCTCAAACAAGTCGCGGTTTGCCTTGAACAGCCTTTCGCCGTGCTCCAGCACCTTAAAGCTGGGCAGCGGCTCCGTGCTGATGAACGCATGGGCATTGTTGTTGATCACTTCCTGGTACCCGACACCCATGTCGTCAAACTGGCGCAGTGTCGCCTTGGGGAAGGTCCTCTCGATGTACTGGCACGGCGTGGAGCCGCGGCGGCAGGCAAAGGTGACCTTGGCGTCGTTGTAGCCCTCCGGCCATTTCAGGCCGGCTGCAAGCTGCTTGCTGGCAGCGACACCCAGACCAGAGGCCGAGTATGGTTCGGTAAAGTCGATCTGCTCCCGGCGCGCGGGCGTCATCGTCATGCCACCAATGATCACGTCGAATTTGCCGCCGATCAGGGACGGGATGATGCCATCCCACGCAGTGGGAACCAGCTCAAGCTCAACCCCCATGTCTTTGGCAAGCTTGGTCGAGACGTCGATCTCGAACCCCACCCATTTGCCCTGCTTGTCGCGCATTGCCCAGGGCACGAATGTGGCAAATCCGACCTGCAGTTTGCCCCGCTTCTTGATCGCGTCAATCGAGCTGTCCTGCGCGAGAACCGGTTGCGTGAAGGCAAGAGCCGCTGCTGCCAGCGCGACCATGCCCAACAATTTACCCATCCATTTCATACTCATCTCCTGAAGAAAAAAACCGGTTGCCCGGACCTGAAGCAAACGCCGCAAAGGTCGTGCCAGAAACGACACGGCCAAAGCGCACCAAAGCAAACGCAATAACCACCGCCAGCCACCTGCAGCTGGCTCCACCGCACCAATTCGGGCTCTGGCCCGAAACCGGTGCACGCCGCACCTATTTCACCCTACGGGCAGCACAGTTCAATTCGTAAATACCCTCAACCCTCTACGGTCCCGGCAAAGACAGCAATCGCGCTCCACGACGCAAACCGGCCTATTTGTCGCGGAGTGCCACCAAATATTCCATGCGCACCACAATGCGTCCACCCTCCAGTTTGCGCAGCAGGCACCAGCGCGGCGGCCGATCAGCCGCCGAACTCCCTCTGCAACACGGCATATATGGCAGACTGCCGCTGCGCCGCCGGTTGGTCCCCGCTCGCCAGGACAGACTCGGCAACACATGCGCCAAACCGGGCCAGCGACTGGGTGTCGTAGTGCTGTTCTGCGACACCCGGCCAGATCGTGTCCTGGCCGTAGGTGCTGGTAACCCCTGCATGCATCGGTGCCGGCCTGCGCGCCGCCCGGGGATCGCTGCGGATGGCGTTGCGAATCAGGCGACGCAGCATCGCGACGCCGCGATCGGATGTGGCCAGATTTTCGAGCGCATGCACCGCTATGGGCCGTTGCGAGACCTGCACCTCGTAGTCTCCGGGGACACGCTGGCGCTCCTCGTAACTGCGCTCCTCCTCGGTCTGGCCGACGAAATCAATGGTCTGCTTTCCTACTTTGGAGCGGTCCCCAATGCCTTCGGGATCCAGTTCAGGACGGAAGTAGCGCCACCCGATGGTCATGGTGTGGGTATCGTCGACCGGAACCATCCAGCGCAGCATCGACGCACGCTGGAACACCTTGGGCTGGTCAGCGGTTTCCCATATCGCGCCAGCCTGGTTGCAGTTGGGCAATATCGTGTCAGACGTCCGATTCCAAACATGGCCCTTCCAGAATCGCGTCTGCACGTTGATCATGCCGATCGGTGTTTCCCGGTAGTCGATCACCTGTTCCGCACCCGAGGCGTCGCCAAACTGTGCACCGGTCATGCGGGTGTGCAGGTACACCACATGCACCGG
>JANNDB010000839.1:0-2105 GCA_031387285.1 Betaproteobacteria bacterium
CAGTGAAAAACTTGAGCGGCCTGCACAAGGACATCGCCAACTTGAAAGCGGCGGTAGCGACTGCTTCTACACAAGCCACGCCCCCGGTTCGCGCCTTCATGAACAGTGCCTCTCCGGGTGTGATCGCCGTGTTCCAGCCCAACACCTTCTACGCAAAAACCGAACATTACCTGCAGGCGTTGGCAGATGCCATGGCCACCGAGTACGAAGCCATCGTGGCGGCAGGGCTGGACCTGCAGATCGACGCACCCGACTTGGCCATGGGCCGCCACATCAAGTTCCGCGATGTCGACGACACCGAGTTTCTGCGCAACGCCAACCTGCAGGTGGAGGCGCTGAACCACGCGCTGCGCAAGGTGCCGGCCGAGCGCATTCGCATGCATGTGTGCTGGGGCAACTACGAAGGCCCGCACCACTTCGATATCGGCCTGGAGAAGATCCTGGGCGTGGCGCGGGTTGGCGCCTTCGAACAGCACCGTGGCCGGCTTGGCCTTGAGCACCACGCCCAGGATCTTCTCCAGGCCGATATCGAAGTGGTGCGGGCCTTCGTAGTTGCCCCAGCACACATGCATGCGGATACGCTCGGCCGGCACGTTGCGCAGCGCGTGGTTGAGCGCCTCCACCTGCAGGTTCGCGTTGCGCAGGAACTCGTTGTCGTCCACATCGCGGAACTTGATGTGCCGGCCCATCGCCAGGTCGGGCGCGTCGATCTGCAGGTCCAGGCCGGCGGCAACGATGGCTTCGTATTCGGTGGCCATGGCGTCGGCCAGCGCCTGCAGGTACAACTCGGTGCTGGCGTAGTACTTGTTGGGCTGGAACACGGCGATCACACCGGGCGAGGCGCTGTTCATGAAGGCGCGCAGCGGTGGCTGGCCCGGGGCGGCAGCAGCAGCGCAGGCCGCCTGGAGGTTGGCGATGTCCTTGTGCAAGCCGCTCAAGTCTTTGACCGCAATCGGGCCGCTGCAGATCGGGCGCTGGTATTTGGGCGTTGCGCCGAGCTTGGCCAGGCGCTCCTTGAAGTCGGGGAAGTCGTCCAGATCACGCGGCACGGCGCGCGGCATCTCGCCGAGCTCGAAGCCGGTCAGGCGATGGCGGATGTAGGTGGCGTAGGAGATCTTGCTCATCTCGCCGTCGCTCACCACATCGACCTGCGATTTCGCCTGGCGTGCCACGACGTCGGCCACCTCGGAAGCCATGATGCGGTCGAACTCGGCCGCGTCGTAGTTCAGGCCGCTGTCCTGGGCGAACAGCTGGGTCACCACACGTTCGGGCCGGGGCAGGCTGCCGACGTGGGTGGTGAGAATGCGTTGGGTGTTGGTCATCGTGCTTCCTTAGCGCTGGGAACGATCGGTGAACCGCTTCATGGCGACGTAGCCATTGGCATCGAGGGCCTTGCCCGCTGCCGCGGCAGCCTGCACCACATCGGGCGACCAGGTGACCGGCTTGCGCCCGTCACCCGGCGTCATCAGCAACACCGTGACATCGCCCGTTCCGGTGTTGCACAGTGTTCTCCACATGTTGGCGGGAATGGCAAAACTGTCCCAGCCGTCGGGTTTGCCGTGCAGGTCGAAACTGCTGGCGTCGTCCAGCGTCAGCCGCAGCGACCCCTGATAGACCGAGAGCACCTGTTTGGCCGCGAGTTGGTGCCGTGACACTTGGCCACCTGCGGGGATCCTGAGCCACTCGATGGAGAAGCCGTGCGCGTTCATGATGGGCGCCAGCTGGTCACGATCTGCCGCCATTCCCAGGCCGATCACGGGCGCCATTTGCCCGCCGCACCCTGGCAGGGAAGAATCGAGCAGAGCGTGCGGTGACCAGTCGAGCGCGGCATGGCGTACCACGCGCCGCCCCATCTGCTCGGGGCTCCAGGTGCGCAGCTGAGAGACCTCCTGCGGGGTCATGGGTTGCAGGCGGCGCATCGTCGCCGCGTCCCATTGCTGGCCCGACTGTTCATCGATGATATGGTAGTCCTCGGTGAGGTGCACGCCCTGCGCACGCGCCGCCTCCAGCGTCTGCGCACCCCACAGGATGCCGCCGGTGTCGTCCTGCCCGAGCGCGGTGAACATGAAGCCTTCCACGTCACCGGCATTCTGGAAGCCACGGTA
>JANNDB010000853.1:0-2367 GCA_031387285.1 Betaproteobacteria bacterium
GTCGAACAGTGCCCTGGGCAGGGGTTCGGCGCTGTCCACGTGTGAGGTCATGTGGCGCAACACCGGCCACTCCCAGCAGAAGTTCTCCATGAACTGGCTGGGCAACTCCACCGCATCCCATTCGACACCGCTGATACCGGAAACCTGGCGCTCGCTGACCTGCGTCAGCAGGTGGTGCAAGCCGTGGCCAAATTCATGAAATAGCGTTATGACATCGTCGTGTGTCAACAAGGCGGGGCGGGTCACGCCGTCGGCTGTGACGGGTCCGGCAAAATTGCACACCAGATGGGCAACCGGCGTCTGCAGCGTGCCCGATTCGGGGCGCACCCAACGCCCACGCACGTCGTCCATCCAGGCCCCGCCGCGCTTGCCGGCGCGCGCTGTGGGGTCGAGGTAGAACTGGCCGACCAGCGCCAGCCGGGGGGCCTCGTCGGGCGCCGCAACAGCCTGTCGCTCGATCCGGTAGAAACCGACGTCCGGGCTCCATACGGGCGCCTGGTCCGGCGTGATCACCAGGTCAAACAGCGTCTCGGCAATCTTGAAAAGGCCAGCCAGCACCTTGGGCAGTGGGAAATATTGCTTGACCTCCTGCTCGCTGAAGGAAAAACGGTCTTCCTTCAAGCGCTCGCCGACAAAGGCGAAGTCCCAGGGCTGCAAATCAGCAAGCTGCAACTGCTGCTTCGCGAACTCCCGCATGTCCGACAGGTCCTGCTGGGCGTACGGGCGGGCCCGCGCCGCCAACGTACGCAAGAAATCAAGCACCTGCTGGGGGGACTGCGCCATCTTGGGGGCCAGAGACATTTCGCCAAAGTTCGCAAAAGACAGCAGGATGGCTTCTTCCTTGCGCAGCGCCAGAATCTCCTCCATGACGGCGCTGTTGTCGTACTGGACCAGATCGGGAGCAGCCTCCCTGGAGGCGCGCGTCACATAGGCCCGGTACAGCGTTTCGCGCAACGCCCGGTTGCGCCCGAACTGCATGACGGGCAGGTAACACGGCAACTTGAGTGACAGCTTGAAACCGTCCTTGCCATCGGCCTGCGCCGCGGCACGTGCGGCCTGGCGCACGTCATCAGGTACGCCGTCGAGCTGCGCCGCGTCAACGAAGCAGGAGAATTTATCGGTCGCATCCAGCGCGTTCTCGCTGAATTTCTGGGCCAGTTCCGCCTGCCGCTCCTGGATGCGCGAAAACCGCTCGCGCGCAGCGCCGCGCAGTTCGGCACCACCGAGGACGAAGTCGCGAACCGCGTTGCGGTGTGCCTGCCGCTGCTCCGGGTCGAGCGCGGCGACGTCCATGGCCTTGTATTTGGCGTAAAGGCGTTCGTCCGATCCCAGGCGGGTCCAGAACTCTGTCACAGCCGGCAGCGAGGCGTTGTATGCAGCACGCAGTTCGGGCGAGTCCAGCACGCTGTTGAGATGGCTTACCGCGCCCCACGCACAGCCAAGGCGTTCCGTGGCGACGTCCAGTACGGAAGACACCGTGCGCCAATCCGACGGGAAGTCTGCCGCCGTGACCTGCTCCAATGCGCCGTTGCAGCGCGCCAGCAGGATGGATACGGCGCCCTCGACATGCTCGGGGCGGATGCGGTCAAAGGCGGGTAAGAGGCCGTCTTCCAGCAGGGGATTGGGAGCGCTGGCCAACGGCTGCGCTTGGGTGGGTTCAGTCATGGCGCGCAGTTGGGGGCAAGTCCGGGTTCCTAAAGGGCGGCTGATGCGCGTTCGGCCGACTGCAGCGTGTTGCTGAGCAGCATGGTGATGGTCATGGGGCCGACACCGCCGGGCACCGGCGTGATGTAGCCGGCGACCTGGCGCACCCCGGCAAAATCCACGTCCCCGCACAACTTGCCTTCGTCGGTGCGGTTCATGCCGACATCGATGACGATCGCGCCCGGCTTGACCATGTCGGCCGTCAGCGTATTGCGCCGGCCGACGGCAGCCACCACCACGTCGGCCTGCAGGCAATGCACCTTCAGATCGGGCGTGGCGCTGTGACAGATGGTCACGGTCGCATTGGCCTGCAGCAGCATCAGGGCCATCGGCTTGCCGACCGTGTTGCTGCGACCGATCACCACGGCGTGTTTGCCGCGCAGCGAGACACCCGTGGAGTCGATCAGCTTCATGCAGCCGAACGGGGTACAAGGATTGAACCCCGGCGCCCCGGTCAGCAGCTCACCGGCGCTCATGGTGGAATAGCCGTCCACGTCCTTGCTCACTGCAATCGTCTCGATCACCTTGTGCGGGTCGATGTGCTTGGGCAGGGGCATCTGGACCAGGATGCCGTGGATCGACGGATCGTTATTGAGCGCTTCGATGCGCGCCAGGAGTTGCGCCTCGGGCAGGGTCGCTTCGTATTTCTCGAACACCGAGTGC
>JANNDB010000898.1:0-6581 GCA_031387285.1 Betaproteobacteria bacterium
TTGCTGGTCGGCGCGCGCGCGGTCTACGTGCTGGGGCGAGGTGCCGACCTGGGCAGCGCCAAGGAAATCGCCCTGAAGATTGCCGAAACGGTGGGCGTACCCGCACTCGCGTTCAGCAGCGCCGAATTCCTGCACGGGCCGCTGGGCGCCGTGTCGGAGCAAACACCCGTGCTGGGCATCGCTGCGCGACCCGGCGCATTCGACAGCGTGCAAACGGCACTGGCGCATGCGCGCGCCATGGGCGCAACCACCCTGCTGGCGCATGGCCAGTCGGGCACCGGTACCGCTGCCGACCTGGTCTTGCCGCCCGCCGCGGGCACATTGGCCGACTGCCTGCTGCCACTGATTCCAGCCTACCTCGCCATCGAAGCCGCTGCGCGCTGCGCCGGCCGCAATCCCGACCAGCCGCGCGGGCTCTCCAAAGTGACCGAAACGCTATGAGCCGCCGGGCCGCTCCCAAGGCGAATAGCCCCGCAGCGCGCAGCGCGGAGGGTACTCCAGTGAGCCGCCGGGCCGCTCCCAAGGCGAATAGCCCCGAAGCGCACAGCGCGGAGGGTACTCCAGTGAGCCACCAGACACTCTTTTGCCCCCGGCTGTTCGACGGCGAAGCCCTGCACAGCAACGTGCTGCTGCAGCTTGCTGGTGGCAAGGTGGCGTCGGTCACCCCCTGCACGAATCCGCCGACAGCGGCCGAGCGCATGCCGCCGCAGAGCATCACCAGCCCCGGGTTGATCGATATCCAGGTCAACGGCGGCGGCGGCCTGATGTTCAATGACACACCGACCGTGCAGGGTCTGGAAGGCATCGCAGCGGCGCACCTTATGCTGGGAACAACCGCCCTGCTGCCGACGCTGATCACCGACCAGGCGCCGCGCATGGCGCTAGCCGTGGAAGCGGTCCGCCTCGCATGCAGGCAGGTCCCAGGTGTGCTGGGCATCCATCTGGAAGGGCCGTTCCTGCGCGCCGAAAAGCGCGGCATCCATCGTCAGGACCTGATTGCACAGTTCAATGCGGCGCTGGATATCCCCCGGCTCACCGCGTTGGGCAGCGCTGGCAAGACCCTGATCACACTGGCGCCGGAGTGTGTTCCTGCGGGCAGCGTGCGGGCCTTGCGCGAGCGCGGCGCCCTGGTGTTTGCCGGCCACAGCGCGGCCAGCTTTGAAGAGGCGCAGGCAGCGCTGCAGGAAGGGCTGGACGGCTTCACCCATCTGTACAACGCCATGGCGCCGTTGACTGCCCGTGCACCTGGATTGATAGCAGCGGCCCTGCTCGCCCCCGCCAGTTACGCCGGCCTGGTACTCGATGGCCACCACGTGGCTGCCGCCAGCGTAGCCCTGGTGCGCCAAGCGCGCGGATTCGAACGCGTCGTACTGGTTTCCGACGCGATGCCGCCAGCGGGTACGAAAAACACCAGTTTCATCCTGCAGGGTGCCACGATCCGGGTCGAGGGCGGGCGCTGCGTCGACGCCGGCGGCACCCTGGCGGGCGCCGCCATCACGCTGTCGGACGCGGTGCGCATCGCCACCACGCAGTATGGGTTCAGCGTGCAGGAAGCACTGGCGTGCGCGAGCAGTGTGCCGGCAAGGCTGCTGGGACTGGAAGCGCAATACGGTGTATTGCGCGAGGGCGCCCGCGCCGACCTGGTCGTGTGGGACCAAGCCCTGTACCCGGCAGCAGTGATGCAAGGTGGGCGCTGGGTGCGCCCCTTGCAGGAATAGCCATGAGCCGCCGGGCCGCTCCCAAGGCGACAACGAAGTTGCGGCGAAGGCTGACAACTGCGCGCTACGCTTGTCATGCCGTAGCCAATAGCACCGCAGTGCGTAGCACGAAGGTTGCCTGATGAACACGGTACTGGGCCTGGACGCCGGCGGAACCAGCACACGCTGGGCGCTGGCGGACGCACAAGGCAAAGTGCTGTGCGAAGGCGCAGCGGCCGGCCTGACCGCCTTGCTGATGGGCCATGAGGCCGGCCGGCAGCAGGTGCGGGCGGTGCTGTCCGGTCTGGCCGATGCACTGGCAGCACACCAGGACTTTCCGGCCCCCGGCCATCTGGTTCTGGGGATTACCGGTTACTCCGACGATGCAGCGCTGCGCGGCAAGTTGCAATCCCTCGCCGGCGGGCTGTTCCACCTGCCGCACTCTGCCATCACCATCCTCGCTGACGTGGAGTTGGCTTACCACACGGCCTTCGCGCCGGGCGCGGGCTATCTGGTCTACGCGGGCACTGGATCCATCGGTGCCTACGTGGATGCAACCGGAAGCTTTCACCGCGTCGGAGGGCGTGGCAGCTTGCTGGGCGACCCTGGCTCGGGCCACTGGATCGCCTGCGAGGCGATGCGCGGCATCTGGCGCCGTGAAGACGAAGATCCCGGGGCCTGGCGCGACTCCGCCCTGGCGCAATCGGTATTTGCACGCGTGGGTGGCAGCGACTGGGCGAGCTCGCGCGACTTCATCCACCAGAGCACGCGCGGCGAGGTCGGCACATTGGCCCTGGCGGTCGCCGCAGCCGCCGACAACGATCCCATTGCGCTGGGCATTCTGGAGCAGGCCGGGATGCATCTGGCGCAACTTGCGACGATCTTCATACACCGCTTCGGACCCAAGCCTATGCTGTTCGCCGGGCGCGTGATGGAGCTGCACCCGCGTATCGCCCTGGCCGCCCGAGCCGCGTTGCCCGCCGCTGCGGTCATGCGCTGCGAAACCCTGCTGGCACACCATGGCGCGGCTGCGCTGGCGGCCAGGGCACACAATATGCAACCCCCGTTTCATCAACCGGCGCAGACATAGCGCCCCCAAGGAGCACACCATGAAATTCATCCTGCGTACCCTGGCTCTGGCCACGCTCGCCGTCGCGAGCGCAGCCAGCATGGCGGTCGAGCTCAGTTTCTGGAGCTGGCGCGTGGAAGACAAGGCCTTCTACGACCAGATTGCCAAGGACTACAAGGCGATCAGCGGCGTGGACGTCAAGTTCAGCGCCTACAAGAACACCGAATACCCGGCCGTGCTGTCGTCGGCCCTGGCGGCCGGTGGTGGCCCTGACATCATCCATGCCCGTGCCTATGGCGCGCTGGCTGCCCTGTCGGACGCAGACTACCTGGTCGCCGTCAACAAGGACAACGTCCCCAACCTGGCACCATTCAACGAAACCATGATGGTTGCCGCCATGGGCCGGCGCGCTGGTGACCGCAACACCTATGGTGTTCCGTTTGCCACCCAGTCGCTCGGAATCTTCTACAACAAGCAGGTGCTGGCCCGCGCCGGCATCACGGCGCAGCCGAAAACCTGGGACGAGTTCAAGAACGTCTGCAAGGCACTCAAGGAGAAGCGCATAGCCTGCCTGGCCAATGGCTCCAAGGAGTCGCCCGTGCTGGAGCAGATGTTTGGCGTGGTCGGCCCCAACTTCTACGGTGGCACGGATTTTTTCAAGGCGGTGATGGCTGGCACGAAGAACTTCAACGACCCCGGTTTCGTGAAAGCCATTGAAGAGGTCGTGGCGCTGAAGGACTACCTGCCGCAGAACCAGATGGGCGTGGGCGAAAACGAAAGCCGGGCCCTGTTTGCCGCCGGCGGCGCCGCCTATTACATGACAGGCACCTGGAACATCGACACCATCCGCGACCTCAACCCCAAGGCCGAGTTTGACTTCATGCCTGCGCCTCCGCTCGCCGCCGGTGGCCCGAGCTACGTGTCGACCTTCGTGGACGGCAACTACGCTGTGAATGCCAAGTCAACCCACCGGGCCGACGCGCTCAAGTTCCTGAACTACCTGGCCAGCAAGGACTTCGGCCAGAAGTTCACCGTGGAGCTCGCTCAGGTTTCCGCGGTGCCTGGTACCCGGGCGAAGGACCCGGTACTGCTCAACGTGTCGGAACTCACGACCCGGCACGGCACACCCTTTGTGATGCTGGTGGGCTTCCGTTACCAGAACCCGAACGGTTCGGTGATGCTGCGTGACGGCATCCAGAAGATCATTCAGGGTCAGGGTACGCCGGCGTCGCTGGCAGCCGAGATCCAGACCGGCCTGGCAACCTGGCACAAGCCGTTCCAGAAGTAATCCGGGCGGGCCCGGGCCACAGCCGCCGCCATGACCAGCAGATCCCTCTGGATAAGCCTGTTCATGGCGCCGGCGCTGGCGCTCATGGCGCTGTTCATGCTCGCGCCGGCAGCGGCGGCCCTGGGTTACAGCCTGTACGACTGGAACGCGTTCACGCGCGGCGAGTTCGTCGGCTTCAAGCACTTCCTGCGGCTCACGGTCGATCCGTACCGCAAGGAGTTCCTCGCCGCGCTGGGACACAACACTGTCACCTTCCTGGCAGTGCTGGCGGTGCAGAACACGCTGGCCCTGTTGCTCGCGTTCGGCCTGTACCGCCGTCCGCGCGGATTCCTGCTGTTTCGCAGCACCGTATTCCTGCCGGTGATCCTCTCCCTGGTGATCACCGGGTACTTGTGGCAGCTCTTCCTGCACCCGCTGTTCGGCCCGCTGACCAAGCTGGGCATGAGCCTGTTTGCCCTGGAAGAGTTCGCCCCGCTCGGTGACGCGCGCATGGCGCTGGCCACCGCCATCCTGATCTCGATCTGGCGCAACATCGGCTTCCCCACGCTCGTCTTCCTGGCTGGAATGAACGCCATACCGGAGGAGATCTTCAAGGCGGCCGAGCTCGATGGCGCATCCGACTGGCAGGTGTTTCGCTACATCACCCTGCCAAACCTGGGGCCCTCGTTCAGCATCGTGGTGGTGCTGTCTTTCATCGGCGCCTTCGAATGGTTCGAGTTGCCGTTCGTGATTGGGGGCGTGACCGGCAACCCGGCCAACTCGCTCGACACCATGGCGCTGATGTTCTACCGCCTGTCCTTTGGGGACGGCGCCTCACCCGTCACCGACGTGGGCCTGGGCGCGGCGGTCAGCGTGGTGCTGTTTGTGATCGTGCTCACCGGCGCCAAATACGGCGCGGACTTCCTGCGCCGGCGCGAGGTGCAGCAATGAGCCGCCGGGCCGCTCCCAAGGCGCATGGCCCCGAAGCGCGCAGCGCGCAGGGAAGTCCGATGACCACGGCACACCGCGCCCGCCATTCGCCGTTGAGCGTGCTTCTGATGGGGCTGCTCATCACCAACACCCTGTGCGTCATCGCGCCGCTGCTGGTGGCGCTGGTCTCGTCGTTCAAGTCGACCGCCGAGATCATGAACGACCCGTTCGGCCTGCCTGATGCCTGGAGCCTGGCCAACTTTGCCGAAGTCTGGCAATCGGGGAACTTCGACATCTACTTCCGCAATTCCGTCATCGTGGTGCTGGGCGCCGAAGCCATCATCCTGTCGCTGTCGGCAATGGCGGGTTACGCCCTGGGGCGTTACCGCTTCCGCCTCAACAGCATGCTCTACACGCTGGTGCTGATCGGCCTGATGGTGCCGGCCAAGCTGCTGCTGGTTCCGCTGTTCATACAGCTCAAACACATGGGCATGCTCGACAGCCTGTGGGGGCTGATCCTGGTCTACGCCGCCGGCGGCGTGCCGGCGGGCGTGTTCATCATGACCGGTTTCTTCTGCGCCCTGCCGGCTGCGCTGGAGTCGGCCGCGCGCATCGACGGCGCCAGCGACTGGATCATCTTTTGGCGCATCATGCTGCCGCTGGTGCGTCCGCAGCTGGCTATCGTGGCCATCTACACCGCGATCCCGATCTGGAACGACTTCCTGCTGCCCATCGTCTTCATCTCAAGCCCCCACCTGAAGACCGTGCCCCAGGGCCTTTCGGTGTTTTTCGGCGAACATGCGGTCAACATGGGCGCATTGTTCGCGGGCCTGACGATTTCCGCCTTGCCGCTGGTCATCGTCTACCTGTTCCTCTCCGAGCAATTCATCAAAGGCCTCACTGCCGGGGCCGTCAAAGGCTGAGCACACCCCACCATGCAGTCAACACGCACCGAATCGGCGCACCCGCAGCACACCGACCTCGACCTGTACCCAGTGGAGCAACTCGTACGCGCGCTGGCCGACGATCAGCTCGAAGCCGTCAACGCCGTGCGTGCGGCCGCGCCTGATCTGGCGCGCGCGGTGGAGGCGGCCGTTGTGCGCATGCTGGCAGGCGGGCGCCTGATCTATATCGGTGCCGGTACCTCGGGACGGCTGGGCCTGCTCGATTCCGTGGAGCTGCTGCCCACGTTTTCCTGGCCGCCGGAACGGGCCCTCGCCTTGCTGGCGGGTGGCCCTTCGGCCCTGATGCAGGCGGTGGAAGGCGCCGAGGACGATGACGCGCAAGGCGCTGCGGATGTGGCCGCCCAGAACCCCGGCGTGAACGACGTGCTGCTGGCGATAGCCGCCTCCGGGCGCACACCCTACGTGCTGGGGGGATTGCGCCAGGCGCGCGCCGCGGGGGCGCTGACTATCGGTTTTGCGAACAACCCCGGCTCGCGGGTTGCCGCCGACGCCGATATTGGCGTGACGCTCGACACCGGCCCCGAGATCATCAGCGGCAGCACGCGGCTCAAGGCCGGCACGGCGCAGAAAATTGCGCTCAACACCTTCTCCAGCGCCTTGATGGTGCGCCTGAACAAGGTGTACGGCAACCTGATGGTGGACATGAAACCGAC
>JANNDB010000926.1:0-8816 GCA_031387285.1 Betaproteobacteria bacterium
CGATCAAGTCGCTGTTCACCCGCCCCATGAAGTCGTCGGCATAGAAAACGATAACCTCATTGCGCCCGTAGAGCTAGGCGGCCAGGTAATACCGCAGCCATTCGGGGTTCATGCCCAGGCTCAGGTACTTGAGCGGGTCCAGGCCGGTGCCGCGACTCTTGCTCATCTTCTCGCCGTTGTTCACGGTAAGAAAGCCGTGCACAAAGATGTTGTCCGGCGTCTTGCGCCCGCTGAACTTCAGCATGGCCGGCCAGAACAGCGTGTGAAAAGTCACGATGTCCTTGCCGATGAAGTGGTACTGCTCCAGCGCCGGGTTGGCCATGTAGGCGGCGTAGTCAATGCCGCGCCGCTCCAGCAGGTTTTTCAGCGATGCGAGGTAACCCACCGGCGCGTCGAGCCACACATAGAAATACTTGCCCGGCGCGTCGGGAATCTCGATCCCGAAGTAGGGCGCATCGCGGCTGATGTCCCAGTCGCCCAGGCCTTCGCTGCTGCTGCCATCCGGGTTCTGCCGTACCGAAAACCATTCCTTCACCTTGTTGGCAACTTCACTCTGGAGCCGTCCGTCCTGGGTCCACGACTGCAGGAACTGCACACAACGCGGGTCAGAAAGCTTGAAGAAGAAGTGCTCGGAGCTCCTGAGCACCGGCTTGGCGCCGGATAGCGCGGAATACGGGTTGATCAGGTCGGTCGGTGCGTAGACCGCACCACACACCTCGCAGTTGTCGCCGTATTGGTCCTTGGCGTGGCAGTTCGGGCATTCGCCCTTGATGAACCGGTCCGGCAGAAACATGGTCTTTTCCGGGTCGAAGAACTGCTCCACCACGCGGGTCTCGATCAGGCTGCCATCGGCCCGGTCCCGCAGGTCGCGGTAGATCTGGCGTGCGAGTTCGTGGTTTTCCGGAGCGTCGGTCGAATGCCAGTTGTCAAAGGCGATGTGAAAGCCGTCCAGGTAGGGCTTGCGACCAGCGGCAATATCAGCGACGAACTGCTGCGCAGTCTTGCCGGCCTTCTCGGCGGCAATCATGATGGGCGCGCCGTGCGCATCGTCGGCGCAGACAAAATCGACCGCGTGGCCCTGCATGCGCTGGAACCGCACCCAGATGTCAGCCTGGATGTACTCCATGATGTGGCCGATATGGAAGTTGCCGTTGGCATACGGCAAGGCGGTGGTCACGAAGAGTTGTCGGGGCATGGCTGTACGCGTGCTGCTGGGCGGGCGGAAAAGCTTTCAATTTTAGTCCGCCCCCCGCGCCGCGCCGGCGCACGCCACTCAACGCAGGCGCAGCGGGTCCTTGCGCCGGTCCGCGAACGGCGCCGCTGCAGGTACGCCTGGATCAGGGGGCGCAGGTGCGTTCGGGTCGGTCCAGCCAAAAAAGGCGCACACCTCGGCGCGCTGGCGCAAGGTGTCGGCGCGCCCCAGCGCCATCAGTTCGCGTGTGTAGCCTTGCTCGAACAGCAGATAACTGGCGAGCACGGCGCCCTTCACGTCGCGCTTGTCGTCGCTCACGCCGACCCCGCCCAAGAGCCCGCGGATCGGTGTTGGCAGGTCGCGCACATGGCGCGCCGCGATCGCGTCAAGCCGTTGCGACGGAGCGATCACGAGCAGATCGACCTGGCGCAGCCCGCTGCCGCGCCGCGCGGCGGCCGGTACGAGCCCGATGGTGTGGTTGATGCGCCGTACACGCTCGATATCCACCGCCAGTGCGTCCAGGAAGATGTTGGACAGCGTGTGGCCGGCGATCTGCGCCAGCGACGGATAACTTGCCGGCACCGCCCCGGCGCCGTCGGCTTTGGGCTCGGTCATCCGGCCGGCGCCCACCACCAGAATGCGCTCCGCGCCCAGGTGAATCGCCGCGGCGACCGGCGCCGACTGGCGCATGGAGCCGTCCCCAAAATATTCGATGCGCCCGTCCACTGACAGTGCCCCAGCCGGAAACACGAAAGGGATGGCCGATGAGGCCAGCAGGTGCTGGTGGGTGATGCGGTCACGCACCGCGTAGCGTTGCGAGCGCGACCACGGCGCCAGCTCTGCAGCCCCTTCGAAGAAGGTCACGTGCTCGCCGCTGGTGTAACTCGACGCGGTGACGGCCAGCGCCTGTACATGCCCGTCGCGCACCAGTTCATGCATGCGCTCCAGCGGCACCATGTCCTGCAGCAGTTGCAGCAGCGGCGTGTTGTCCAGCAGCGAGCGTGGCCGGACCTTGCGCCACTTGGCCAGCAGCCAGCCGAGCGAGAGCAGGGTGAGCCAGCTGGCTCCCGTACGCAACACACCCAGCGAGTCGGCGCGGTACACCTGCTCCGCGTGGAAGTTGCTCCAGACATCGACGATGCGCCGCACCGCCGCATCGAAATCATCGGCACCGCACGCCAGCGCCGAGGCGTTGATGGCGCCCGCCGAGGTGCCGGTGATGATGGGAAAGGGATTGCCCTGACCGAGCGCGCCACAGTCCCTGCGGATGTCAGCCAGTGCCTCCAGTACCCCCACCTGGTAGGCGGCGCGGGCGCCGCCTCCCGTCAACAACAGGCCAGTGTGCGTGACAGTGCCGGCGACGCGGGTCATGGCGGCATTATGAATGGGCTTGCGCGCGAGGCGGGTCCGCGCAAACGGGTCTTCGATAGACTAGGGCCCGAAGGAGCAATTAACCCATGGCAGTTTCAGAACAGGTGCTGATGCAGGCACTGCAGGGCGTGGTCGACCCCAACACGGGGCGTGACTTCGTGACCACCCGGGCCTTGCGCAACCTGACCATCAACGAGGGCGACGTCGCTTTCGAGGTGGAACTCGGCTACCCCGCCAAGAGCCAGATTCCGGGCTTGCGCAAGGCGCTGGTGGCCGCCGCGCGCTCGGTTCCGGGCGTGGAGAACGTGTCGGTCAACCTGCATGTGAAGATCGTGGCCCATGCGGTACAGCGTGGCGTGCAATTGATGCCCAACATCAAGAACATCGTCGCTGTCGCGTCGGGCAAGGGCGGGGTGGGCAAGAGCACGACCGCGGTCAACCTGGCCCTGGCGCTGGCCGCCGAGGGGGCCAGCGTCGGCATTTTGGACGCTGATATCTACGGCCCCAGCATCCCGATGATGATGGGCATCCAGGGCAAACCGGAGAGCGCCGACGGCAAGACCATGGAACCGCTGCGCAACCACGGCGTCCAGGTCATCTCGATCGGGTTTCTGGTGGCGCAGGACGAGGCCATGATCTGGCGCGGCCCCATGGCCACGCAGGCGCTGGAGCAATTGTTGCGCCAGACCAACTGGAAGGATCTGGACTACCTGATTGTTGACATGCCGCCCGGCACCGGCGACATCCAGCTCACCCTGAGCCAACGGGTGCCGATGACGGGCGCCGTGATCGTCACCACGCCGCAGGACATCGCGCTGCTGGACGCGAAGAAGGGCATCAAGATGTTCCAGAAGGTGGGCGTGCCCATTTTGGGCATCGTGGAGAACATGGCGGTGCATGTGTGCAGCCAATGCGGGCATGTCGAACACATCTTTGGCGTCGATGGTGGCAAGACCATGGCTGCCGAGTACGGCATGGACTACCTGGGCGCCCTGCCGCTGGCCATGCAGATCCGGGTGCAGGCCGACAGCGGCCAGCCCACCGTGGTAGCAGACCCCGATGGTGAGGTGGCTGGCATCTACAAAGCGGTCGCGCGCCAGGTGGCGCTGTCGATCGCCGCCAAGAACAAGGACTTCTCCAACAAGTTTCCGTCCATCAAGATATCCAAGGAAACCTGAACCGGATCAACGGCGATGAACCTGCTGGGCTCGCTCAAATACCTCGTCGCCCTCGACGAGCACAAGCACTTTGGGCGCGCGGCCCTGGCCTGCCACATCACCCAGCCGGCGCTGTCCAACGCGCTGCGCGCGATGGAGCAGGAATTTGGCTGCGCCATCGTCAGCCGGGGCCGCAGCTTTGTCGGGTTCACGCCGGAAGGGCAGCGTGTGCTGGGCAGCGCGCGGCGCATGTTGCACGAACACGAGCTGCTGCAGCAGGATCTGCAAAGCGGTGCAAGCAAACCCACAGGGGCGCTCACCATCGGCGTGGTGCCGACCGCGGTTCCGATCGCCGCGCGCTTCTCGGCCATGCTGCAGGCGCGCCACCCCGGCATCGCGCCGGTGCTGCTGTCGCTGAGCTCACCCGAGATCGAAACCGGGCTGGAGAACCTCTCGCTCGATCTGGGGCTGGGTTATACCGACCGGCTGGCTGCGCGCGGCATACCGATCAAGACCGTGCCGCAGTACGCCGAGCATTACTTTCTGGTTCGCCGCGCGGCCGTGGCCAGCCGCGACGGCTTGCAGTTCAGGCCGGCCGTGCGCTGGGCTGATGCGGCAAGCGAACCACTGTGCATGCTGACCCCGGACATGCATAACCGCACGCTGGTGGACGGCGCTTTTGCTGCGGCAGGTGTCACGGTGAAACCGGTCATGGAAACCAATTCCATCCTTGCGCTGGCGTTGGCCGTCGTTGCCGGGCAGGTGTGCAGTGTGTTGCCGGGCGCACTGGTGGGCGCGGTGCGCGCCTATCGGGAGTTGGAAGCCTCGCCGCTGTGCGATCCGCAGGTCATCACACCGGTTGGCTTCATGATCCAGGCCAGCGACCGGCCGTCGCGCACGCTGGAGGCGGCGATTGCGATGGCCCGCCAGCCTGGCTGGCTGGAGCACGCCGCTGCCAACAGCGGAGCCGGGGTCACGCTGCCGGTTTAGGCTTGGAGCATTCAGCTCTTGAATCGCCCGGTAGCTTCATTCAATTGGACGCCGACGGCCTTGCCGGACATACTTGTCTTCCCTCCCGGGCGGAGTTCTCCCGGGTAGCCCTGTGAGACAGCCAGAGAGAGGCACCACGATGTTGAGTGAAGAGACGCGTCAGGCCATCCGGGACGTGCTGGCACAGCGCAAGCAGTTACCGGGTGCCTTGTTGCCGGTACTCCATGGCATCCAGGATGCCGTGGGTCATGTGCCCGCAGAGGCCGTGGACGACATCGCACGGGAGCTCAACCTGTCACGCGCAGAAGTGCATGGGGTTATCACCTATTACCATCATTTCCGCTCGGAGCCGGCCGGCCGCAGGGTCGTGCAGATCTGCCGTGCCGAAGCCTGCAAGTCCATGGGGGCGGAAGCGTTGTGGTCACACGCCGAACTGCGCCTGGGCTGTGCAGCGCACGGCACCACGGCGGATGGCGCCTTTACGCTCGAGCCGGTGTATTGCCTCGGTTTGTGTGCTTCGTCGCCCGCGCTCATGCTGGGCGAGCGCCTGCATGGGCGTGTGAATCCGGCGGGTTTTGACCGCTTGATCGAAGCGGCCAGGGGCGCAGCATGACCGTCACCGTCTACGTTCCGCGCGATGCGGCAGCGCTGGCTGCCGGCGCCGACGAAGTGGCCGCCGCGATCCAGAGCCAGGCCCGCTCTGGGGGTGTCGAAATCACCCTGGTGCGCAACGGCTCACGCGGCATGTTCTGGCTTGAACCCCTGGTTGAAGTGCGCACTGCCGCGGGACGGGTCGCCTATGGCCCGGTGACGGTGGGCGATGTCCCTGGCCTGTTCGCCGCCTCGTTCCACACGGGAGGCGCGCACCGTCTGCATCTGGGGCTGACGCAGGACATACCGTATCTGCGCAAGCAGGAGCGACTGACCTTTGCCCGCATGGGCGTGATCGATCCTCTTTCACTGGACGACTATCTGGCGCACGACGGTTACGCCGGTCTGCGGCGTGCGCTGCAGGTGCCTGCTGCCGACGTGGTGCAGCAGGTGCTCGACTCCGGCCTGCGCGGTCGCGGTGGAGCGGCTTTCCCGGCAGGCATCAAGTGGAAGACCGTGGCCGGCCTCACGGCGGACCAGAAATACATAGTCTGCAATGCCGACGAGGGTGACTCCGGTACCTTTTCCGACCGCATGACCATGGAGGGCGACCCGTTCATGCTGATCGAAGGCATGACGATCGCCGCCATCGCGACGGGCTCGACCGAGGGCTATATCTACATCCGCTCCGAGTACCCGCACGCGCTGGCCAGCATGGCGCATGCGATTGCGTCGGCGGAGGCTTCGCATTGGCTGGGTGATGACATCCAGGGTTCGGGCCACGCCTTTCGCCTGCACCTGCGCAAGGCAGCCGGCTCCTATGTCTGCGGTGAAGAAACCGCGATGCTCGAAAGCCTGGAAGGCAAGCGGGGCATTGTTCGCGCCAAACCGCCGATACCGGCTATCAGTGGCCTGTTTGGTAAGCCCAGTGTGATCAACAACGTCATCACTTTCGCCTCTGTTCCGTTGATACTTTCGCGCGGAGCAGCGTTCTACCGCGACTACGGCACCGGCCGCTCGCGTGGCACCCTGCCCATACAGCTTGCCGGCAACATCAAGTATGGCGGCCTGGTCGAAAAAGCCTTCGGCGTCACGCTGCGCGAATTGCTCTACGACTACGGTGGTGGCTCGGCCTCGGGCCGGCCCATCAAGGCCGTGCAGGTCGGTGGCCCGCTCGGCACCTATGTACCACCGTCACAGTGGGACATTCCGCTCGACTATGAGGCCTACGCGGCGGTTGGTGCGGTGGTGGGCCACGGCGGCATCGTGGTGCATGATGACAGCGCCGACATGGCCGCGCTGGCCCGCTACGCCATGGAATTCTGCGCGCTGGAGTCGTGTGGCAAGTGCACGCCCTGCCGGATCGGCTCAACCCGCGGCGTGGAAGTCATCGACCGCATCTCGGCGGGTACGAACCGGCCGCAACAGGTGCAATTGCTGCGCGACCTGTGCGACACCATGGTGCACGGGTCCTTGTGCGCCATGGGCGGCATGACGCCGTTCCCGGTGTTGTCCGCGCTCGACCATTACCCGCAGGATTTCGGCATTGAAGCAGCGAAGCCGCAAGTTGCCTGAACACAGACCCAAGGAGTCCCTCATGCTGGAGCATCTCAAACAGACCGACTACGGTACGCCCCTGCGTGTATCCGAACGCGAGGTGACGCTCGAGATTGATGGTGAAAGTGTCACCGTCCCGGCGGGCACGTCCCTGATGCGCGCGGCGATGGAATCGGGTGTGAAGATTCCCAAGCTGTGCGCCACCGACAGCGTGGAGCCATTCGGCTCGTGCCGCCTGTGCCTCGTCGAGATCGAGGGGCGCAAGGGCTTCCCCTCGTCCTGCACCACACCGGCCGAAGCCGGCATGAAGGTGCGCACCCAGACTCCCCGCCTGCAGGAGTTGCGCAAGGGGGTGATGGAGCTCTACATCTCGGACCACCCGCTCGACTGCCTGACGTGCTCCGCCAACGGCAACTGCGAACTGCAGGATATGGCTGGCGTGACCGGTTTGCGTAATGTGCGTTATGGCTTCGGTGGCGCCAACCACCTCCAGAGCCAGAAGGATGAGTCCAATCCGTACTTCAGCTACGACCCCTCCAAGTGCATCGTCTGCAGCCGCTGCGTGCGCGCCTGTGAGGAGACCCAGGGCACTTTCGCGCTGACCATCAGCGGGCGCGGCTTCGAGTCCCGCGTGTCGCCCGGGCAGGACCAGCCATTCATGGAATCGGAGTGTGTGAGCTGCGGCGCCTGCGTCGAAGCCTGCCCCACGGCCACCCTGCAGGAAAAGACCGTGATCATGCTCGGCCAGCCCGAGCACAGTGCCATCACCACCTGCGCCTACTGTGGCGTGGGGTGCAGCTTCAAGGCCGAGATGAAGGGCTACGAGGTGGTACGCATGGTGCCGTGGAAGGACGGCAAGGCCAACGAGGGCCATTCCTGCGTGAAAGGCCGCTTTGCCTGGGGTTATGCCACCCACAAGGACCGCATCACCAAGCCCATGATCCGCAAGTCCATCAGCGATCCATGGCGCGAAGTCAGCTGGGACGAAGCCATTGGCTACGCCGCCAGCGAGTTCAGGCGGATTCAGGCCAGGGACGGCAAGGACTCCATCGGCGGCATCACCTCATCGCGTTGCACCAACGAGGAAACCTACCTGGTGCAGAAACTCGTGCGTGCCGCCTTTGGCAACAACAACGTCGACACCTGCGCGCGCGTCTGCCATTCGCCCACCGGTTATGGCCTGGGCCAGACCTATGGCACATCGGCTGGCACACAGACCTTCAAGTCCGTGGAGAAGGCCGACGTCATCATGGTCATTGGCGCCAACCCGACCGATGGCCACCCGGTTTTTGCCTCGCGCATGAAGAAGCGCCTGCGCGAGGGCGCACGCCTGATCGTGGTGGACCCGCGGCGCATCGATATCGTGAAGTCGCCGCACGTGTCCGCCGATTACCACCTGGCGCTGCGGCCCGGCACCAACGTGGCCATGATCTCCGCCCTGGCCCACGTGGTGGTCACCGAAGGTCTGCTGGCGCATGATTACATCGCGCAGCGTTGCGACGACAAGTCATTTGCCGAATGGCGCGAGTTCGTGTCCCGCCCGGACAACTCGCCCGAAGCCATGGAAGCGGTCACCGGTGTGCCGGCGGCCGATGTGCGCGGCGCGGCGCGACTGTTTGCCACGGGCGGCAACGCAGCCATCTATTACGGCCTGGGTGTCACGGAGCATGCGCAGGGTTCGACCATGGTCATGGGCATTGCCAACCTCGCCATGGCGACCGGCAACGTGGGCCGCGAGGGCGTTGGTGTAAACCCCTTGCGCGGCCAGAACAATGTGCAGGGCGCCTGCGACATGGGCTCGTTCCCGCATGAGTTGCCGGGTTACCGGCATATTTCGGACAGCACGGTGCGCGGCAGTTTCGAAGCGGCGTGGGGCGTGGCGCTGGAGGCCGAGCCGGGCTTGCGCATCCCCAACATGTTCGACGCGGCGCTTTCGGGCAGCTTCAAGGGCCTGTACT
>JANNDB010000928.1:0-2388 GCA_031387285.1 Betaproteobacteria bacterium
CGCGCGGCATCCGCCAGCGCCTTGACGCGGCCGTGGTATGCAAAACCCGAGCGGTCGAACGCGACCTTCTCGACCCCGGCAGCCTTGGCCTTTTCAGCCAGACGCTTGCCAATCAGCTGCGCAGCAGCAGCGTTGCCGCCCTTGCCGGAACCACCCAGCGCAGTGCGTACTTCGGCTTCCGCAGTGGAAGCAGTGGCCAGGACCTTGCCGCCCTCGCCGGAAATCACGCTGGCGTAGATGTGCAGGTTGGTACGATTCACCGTCAGACGCGCAACACCTTGCGTGGCGATACGAATCCGGGTTTGACGCGAACGGCGCAGGCGTTGCTCTTTTTTGGTCAGCATGGTGCAGCCCCTTACTTCTTCTTGGTTTCTTTGATCGTGATCTTTTCGTCCACGTAGCGGATGCCCTTGCCCTTGTAAGGCTCAGGCGGACGAATGGCACGAATCTCGGCGGCCACCTGGCCGACGCGTTGGCGGTCTGCGCCCTTTATGACGATCTCAGTCGGCGTCGGGGTCTGCACCGTGATGCCGGACGGCATCTCCTTGTTGACCGGGTGCGAATAACCCACGGTCAGGTTCAGCTTGGCGCCTTGCGCCTGGGCCTTGTAACCCACACCGACCAGGCTCAGCTTCTTCTCGAAACCGGCGGTGACACCGGTCACCATGTTGTTGACCAGCTGGCGCATCGTGCCAGTCATGGCATCGGCGGCGCGGGAGTCGTTGGCCGGGGCAAAGCTCAGCTTGCCGGCGTCGTGGCTCACCTTGACCAAGGCGTTTTGCGCAAGGGCCAGCGTGCCGCCAGAACCCTTGACGCTGATCTGGTCGTCTTTGACGGACACATCAACACCCTTGGGCACGGCGATGGGCATTTTTCCAATACGGGACATGTTTCTTTCTCCTCTATGCCACGTACATCAAGCGACGTAACAAAGGACTTCACCACCCACACCGCTGGCACGCGCCTTGCGATCGGTCATGACGCCAGCCGGGGTCGTGACAATGGCCACGCCCAAACCGTTTTGCACCTGGGGAATTGCGGCGCTTCCGCGATACACCCGCAGACCGGGGCGGCTTACGCGCTCGATGCGCTCGATGACCGGCTTGCCGGCGTAATACTTCAGGGCGATTTCCAGCTCCGACTTGCCGGCTTCGGTCTTCACCGAGAACCCGTCGATATAACCTTCGTCCTTCAGAACCTGCGCAATGGCCACCTTCACCTTGGAAGAAGGCACCGACACGGTTGTCTTGGCGACCATTTGCGCATTGCGGATGCGCGTCAGCAGGTCGGCAATCGGATCACTCATGCTCATGTTGTTATCTCCTTGGCCTACCAGCTGGCCTTGACGATGCCAGGGATCTCACCGGCCATCGCCATTTCGCGAATCTTGGCGCGGGCCAGACCGAAATGCTGGAACGTCCCGCGGGGGCGCCCGGTGATGGCGCAGCGGTTGCGCTGGCGCGTGGGGTTGGCGTTGCGCGGCATCTTCTGCAACGCCAGCCGGGCGACAGCGCGCTCGTCTTCGCTGCGCTTCATGTCGCCCGCAATGCCCTTGAGCTCTGCGTGCTTCTTCGCGTATTTGGCAACCAGTTTGTCGCGTTTGAGCTCGCGCTCGATCAATGCCATCTTAGCCAAGGGTCACCTCAGTTCTTGAACGGAAAACGGAAACCTGCGAGCAGCGCCTTGCACTCTTCGTCGGTCCTGGCCGTGGTCGTGATGCTGATATTGAGGCCGCGCAAGGCATCGACCTTGTCGTACTCGATCTCAGGGAAAATGATCTGTTCCTTGACGCCGATGTTGTAATTGCCACGGCCATCGAAGGCGCGCCCGGAGATGCCGCGGAAGTCACGCACACGCGGCAGCGCGACGGTGACGAAACGGTCCAGGAACTCGAACATCTGCACACCACGCAAGGTGACCATGCAGCCAATCGCCTGGCCTTCGCGGATCTTGAAACCGGCGATGGCTTTCTTGGATTTGGTGACTACCGGCTTTTGCCCGGCAATCTTGGTCAGGTCAGCAACTGCGCTGTCCATGACTTTCTTGTCGGCGACCGCTTCGCTGACACCCATGTTCAGTGTGATCTTGGTCAGACGGGGAACCTGCATCACGGACTTGTAGCCAAACTTGGCCATCAGTTCCGGAGCGACTTTTTCGCGATAGTGTTGTTGCAGACGTGCCATGTTCATGCCACCTTGATTTCTTCGCCGCTGGACTTGAATACCCGCACGCGCTTGCCGTCCGCCTGCAGCTTGATGCCGACCCGGTCGGCCATGCCGGTGGCGGCGTTGAAGATCGCCACATTGGACTGGTGGATGGGCATGTTCTTTTCAACGATGCCGCCGACCGCGCCCTTCATCGGGTTGGGTTTGGTGTGTTTCTTCACCA
>JANNDB010000932.1:0-2601 GCA_031387285.1 Betaproteobacteria bacterium
ATGCCCGGGGGCCCGGCGAACCCTGGGGGTGGAGACCACGCGGCCGTTGTCCAGGGTGAACTCGAACACATCGAACGGCGCGGCGTCGCGCCAGCCAGGTTCGAATTCCTCGGTCAGATCCATGGTCACACGCGACATCAGTTGCTGCAGCAACGGATCCCGAACCACGGAGTCCTTCAATTGCCCGAAGCCCACTGCATCGTGCACCAGCGCCGCGGCCAACGCGAACTCCATGCTGAACTTGGCCTGCAATGCGTCCTGCGGCAGGTGATAGGGCATGACGGCAGCATGGCGCACACTGATGTGCGCTAGCACCGACCGCACGCTGCGCGGGTCAAGCCGTTCCGTCCGGTTGAGCGCCAGCACGGCGTCGATGCCGCGCTGCGAGGATCCGACTGTGGGGTACTTCTTGATGTTGAGTCGCATGGTGGCGCTGCGCCAGACATGGCCCAGAGCCGGTTCGGTATCGAGGTCCACGTTGCCGTGCGGAGAAAGCGCACGCAGCAACCCGTGGCGGCCTTCAAGCGCGCTCGCGCTGCCCGCCAGGCCAGCGCGCGCCAGCAGCGCGGCGTTCACGCCGGCGGCTGCCGCCCGGCCGCCATGCCAGGGCTTGGCCATGGTGCCGAAATTCTCGAACACACCGCCGGAGTCGGATGCCGCCAGCGCCAGTGCATTGCGCGCCGCCGCCTCGTCCAGCCCCAGCACCACTGCGGCAGCCGCAGCGGCGCCCAGCGGGCCCAGCACGGCCGTCGGGTGCCAGCCACGGTCGTAATACAAATCCTTCTCGCGCAGAAACAGGTCGGCCCAGACCTCATAACCAGCAAGATAGGCTTTTGCCATTTGCATACCCGTCGCGCCGACGGCGTCGGCGACCGCCAGAACAGCGGGCACCAGCACGGCGCTGGGGTGGTTGGAGAACGCGAAATCATCGTAGTCCAGGGCGTGTGCCGCCGTGGCGTTTACCAGTGCCGACTGCACCGCGCCAACCCGCACTACGCTGCCGACCATCCGTGCGCGCGCAGCGCCACCCTGCTCCAGCACATGCTGCTGCAGGCGCCAGACGGCTTCCTCCTGCGCGCCTGCCAGCATGACGCCGACACAGTCGGTGAAGCCGAGTCGCGCAACTTCCAGCGCCGGCTCCGGAACCGCCATCTGCCGCATGGCCGCGATAAAACTGGCGTAGGACCGGGTGAGCGCTGCAGGCATGAAACGACAAGGAATGTATGCAAAAACTGGGGACAAGACCAGACTTCAATCGTCCGGCCAGCAACCATCACAGAGAAGTTCTTCCATACCGACGGACGCCCGGGCGGACTTGACCTGATTATGCATACAATTTCCCGCAAACCCTGTCAGCACCTGATGCCCGGCGCCCTCCCCTCTCCCATGCTTGCGCCCTACGCACTACCGGGGGGGCTGCGGCTCAAGAATCGTATCGTGCAGGCACCCTGCACCCGCAACCGGGCCACCGCCGATCTGTCACCGACGCCTGGCGCCGCCGCCTATTACGCCGCGCGGGCACAGGCTGGGCTGCAGATCACCGAGGCGGTGCTGGTTGAACGCGAGGCCCAGGGCTACCTGGATACGCCGGGACTCTTTCTGGACAGCCACGTGCAAGCCTGGGAGGCTGTCACCAGTGCCGTGCACCAGGCCAACGGCGTCATCTTTGCGCAGTTGTGGCACACCGGGCGCATGGCGCATTCGCACTGGAGCGGAGCGCAGCCAGTCGCACCGTCCGCAGTGCTGGATCCGGTCCTGCGCCGCCAGGCTGGCGTAGTGAACATCTACAACGAGATGCCGCGTGCCATGACGCAGGCCGACATCGCGCGCACGCTCGATCATTTTGGCGCCGCAGCCGGGCGCGCGCAGCGGGCCGGTTTTGACGGCGTCGAGGTCCACGCAGCGAACGGTTACCTGCCCGAGCAGTTCTTGCGCGCGCACACCAACCGGCGCGATGACGACTGGGGCGGAACAGCCAGCAACCGCTGCCGTTTCACGCTGGAAGTGGTGGACCGCTGCTGCGCGGTTTTCGGCCCGGGTCGCGTGGGCGTGCGGCTGTCCCCGGCGGCCTACTTCAGCGAAATGCGCTGGACCGCGGGCGACAACGAGGTCTGCGTCTATCTGCTGCGGGCGCTGGCCTCGCGACCGATCGCTTATGTGCACACCGGCGTTGTGGTCGACGAGCACGTTGATTACCTGCACGGCAGTTCGTCGCAGTTCCTGCGCCGCCACTGGGGCGGTACCTTGATCGGGAACGGTGGCTACACCGTGCCGTCAGCGCGCGGCCAGATGGAGGCGGCGGCGTTCGACCTGATCGCCTTTGGTAAATTGTTTATCGCCAATCCGGACCTGGTTCAGCGCATCCACAGCGGCGTGGAGCCCATTGCGTACACACGCGCAGCTCTCGACAGCCTGGCCTGATCCGTACGTACCCACCAACCGGCGCACCGCCTCCACCAGAATGACCACATCGAAGCAACCATGGCAGCTCAGTGCGTTCGAGGCCAGCCAGGCCATAGCGCAAGGCACACTGGACAGCGAAAGCCTGGTCCGCTCCTGCCTGGAGCGCATTGCGCAGCGCGAGGGCCTGGTGCATGCATG
>JANNDB010000979.1:0-15987 GCA_031387285.1 Betaproteobacteria bacterium
CGTGCGTAGCGCAGCGAGGCCTGGTGCTCGGTCAGGCAATCATTGATGCGGCCGAGCGGGAAGTACAGGTTGCCGCGCAGGTGGTGCAGGCGCGCGAGTTCCAGATCCAGGCCTGCCGCTCGTGCCAGTGGTTCGGCACGATCCAGTGCGGCCAGCCCCCGGTCGATCTGGTCGATGATGCGCATTCCCGCTGCCGATTCGATCAAGGCCTGCGCCTGCTCAGTCGGATTCTCCGCCAGGGCCAATGCCGCTTCGCAGGCGGCGATGGCATCCGGCGCACGGCCCAGTTCAATCAGCCAGCGCGCTGCGGCCATCAACAGCGCGAAGCGCTCGGTGCGTTCCGAGGCCAGTTTTTGCCCACGCTCGGCCAGCGCGAGTGCGCCGAGGAAACGAAACTGCTTTGCCGCAGCCTCGCTTGCAGCGAGATAGGCCGTGGTGGAGCGCGGGTCGCCCGCGCGTTCGAAATGTTCGGCGGCGAGCGCCACATCGTGCGCTTCGAACCATTCGGCGGCCCGCGCATGCAGGAGTCGCTGGCGTGAATGCAGCAAGGACGCATAAGCCCCGTCGCGGATCAATGCATGGCAGAACTGGAACCCGCTGCCATGCCGGCGCACCAGGAATTGCTCGAGCAGAACCTTGCAATCGTAGGTCGGGTCCGCAATCAGATGCCTCAGCGCGTCGAGCGTGTAGAGCTGCCCCAGCACTGCCGCGGCCTGGATCGCGCTCTTGTCACCAGGCGCCAACCTGTCCATGCGGGCGTGCACCAGGGCCTGTATTGATCCCGGCAGGTCGGCCTGCGAGGCTTGTCCGGAATTGAGCATCAACTGCTCGAGGAACAGGGGGTTGCCTTCGGCACGTTCCACAAAACCGCGCAGCAACACATCGGCCCGCGCCACCACATTGGATGCCAGCCGCATGGCGTCTTCCGCCGCAAGCGGACCAAGATCGATACTGGTCACGGGCGCTCCGTGGAGTTCCGTGCGCCAGCTTCCGACAGTCGGGTCGCCTGCAAATCGCGTGGTCATGACCAGCAGGAACGGGTGCGCACCGGCCTGCGCGGAGAGAGCCGCCAGGCGCTCGAGCGCCCACGCGTCCGCCCAGTGGATGTCTTCCACCAGCAAGACGAGTGGCGTGCGGGCACCGACATCACGGACCAGATCGCACAGGGTCTGCAACGCGCCTGCTTCACGTGCGGCGCCACTCATGGCCGCGAGCAGCGTACGCAGCTCGGGGGGTGGCGCCACGTCGACCAGGTCGTACAGGAACAGCGCCTTGTCCTGTGCCATTCCCAATTCGCTGGACCGCTGCGCCACCGCCTCGTGGCGCGTGGTGTCGTCGGCGTGCGCCGGCAGCCCCAGCAGCCCTTGCACCAGTCCACGAATGACGTCCCGGCCAACCCTGGGGCCGAAATCAAGAACCGAGGCCGCGTGGCAGGCGAAGCCTTTTTCGCGCGCCACACGCAGCATTTCCCAGGTCAGGCGGGATTTGCCCATGCCAGGATCGCCGCGCACAAAAATGACGCGCCCCCTGGTGCGTTTCAGGCAGTCTTGCGCGAGCACCTCGAACTGGTGCAACTCTTCCGTTCGCCCGACCAGGGGGCGGTGCGGGTACCCCTGCATGGAACCCTCCCCACGTATACGGTAAGGTGTGATTGGCAGCTCCTTGCCCTTGACTTCGACCGGATCGCCGGGCTCGGCATCGAAATACTGCGATACCTGTTGCCAGGTCTCGCTGCCCACCAGGATGTCGCCGGGCGACGCCAGCCCCCGCAGGCGGGCAGCGGTGTTCACCGTGTCGCCGGTCAGGCTGAAGCCGCCTGAGCGATGATCGCCCTGGCGCACGATGACCAAACCGGTGTTGATGCCGGTATGCATGCGCACGCTGCGCCCGGTCCTTGCCTGAACGCCTTCGGCAATCCCATCGACCGCACGGTGCAGAGCGAGTGCCGCGCGGATGGCGCGCCGCGGGTCGTCGCGCAAGGCGACGGGTACACCGAACAAGGCCATCACCTCGTCGCCGATGAACTGGTTCACGGTGCCGCCGTGGTCTTCAACGATGGTCGTCGCCGCGTGTTTGATGCGGCCCATGATGGCCTCGACCTCCTCCGGATCCATCGATTCGTTCAGCGCGGTGTAACCCGACAGATCGGAAAACACCACCGTGGCATGGCGCCGTTCGCCGGTTTCGATTCCAGGCCTGGCAGTGGTTGCCGGTGCGACCGCCGGCTGCAATGTGCTGGCCGCGGGTGGGGTTGCGCGGACACCCAGCGCGTGCCCGCAGGCAATGCAGAAGGCCTGGCCGGCCAGCACATCGGCCTTGCATGCGGGACACACGGAGGCCAGCTTGCCTCCGCACACCGCACAGAAGCGTGCGCCGACTGGATTTGCATGTGAACAGCTTGCACAGTTCATGTGCGCAGTATGAACCATTGCGGCGTTGCGTCTTCGCCGCGCTGGCCGCTCAATCCAGCCGCCGCACGCGGATGGGCAGACCGTCGCGTGGCTTGGCAATCGGGGCAAAGGCGTAGCGCGGGGTGTACCCTGCCGGCACGCTCCACTGCATCCGGTCCAGCATGGAAAGCAGGACGGCCTTGACCTGCATCTCGGCAAAGTGCAGACCCAGGCACATGTGCGCACCGCCGCCAAAAGGCGCCCACGCGAACGGGTGGCGGCGCTGCTCGGCCCGCGCCGGCGAGAAGCGCTCCGGGTCGAATTGTTCAGGCGCGCTCCACCACAGCGGGCTGCGATGGACCTGGATCGGGAACACCGCCACCGGTGTGCCGGCGGGAATGTGAAAGCCGTGGATTTCAACGTCGGCGATTGCGCGCCGTGCGATGGTCGGCAGCGGCTGGTACAGGCGCAGGGCCTCCTTGAACACCCATTCGGTTTGTGTCATGGATGCAAGATCTTCCAGGGTGATGGCATTGCGCCCGGCAGCCTGCATGGCGGCGACACTGGCGCGTGCCTCTGCGCGCAGCCGCTCCTGCCACTCGGGATGCCGCGCCAGCGCGTACACCATGGTCGTGATGGCACTGGTGGTCGTGTCGTGCGCCGCCATCATGAGGAAAATCAGGTGGTCGACTATCTCCTCGTCGCTGTAGCGTTGCCCCTGCTCGTCGCTGGCCTGGCACATCTGGGTAAAGAGGTCGGTGCCTTCCCCCGAGCGCCGTGCGGCGATACGCTCGCGCACAAACCGGGCCAGGCGTGCGCGCGCCTGGACGCCACGGGCATAGGTACGGCCCAGCACAGGTACGCGGATGACCGCAACCGACGCCGCCACCAGATCGGTGAAGTCGCTGCTGATCTGCTCGATCTCCGAATCGAGCTGCGCGCCCATGAACAGGTCGGCTGCAATCGCCAGGGTGAGGCGCTTGATGGCCGGGTAGAAAGCCATTTCCGCCTGGCCGGACCACGACGCGACCGCCGCGTCCACCCGCGGGTGCATGCTTTGCAGGTAACGCGCCAGCGCCTCCTTGCGAAATGCCGGTAGCATCAGGCGACGGTGCCAACGGTGGTCCTGGCCATCGCGCAGCATCAGTCCGCGCGGGAACAGTTCGGCCAGCACCCGTTCCCAGCCCTTCCTGGCGGAGAAGCGGCCCTCGCGGTCGAACAGCACCAATTCATTGGATTCGGCCGACATCAGGTAGACCGATTGGCGAAACATCCACCAGCCGCGCGATACCGGTCCGCAACGGGCTTCGACGCGTTGCGCGAAAGCCAGTGTGTTGGAGAGAAAACGCGCCTCGCTGACCAGGGGCAGATCGCCGGTGCTCGGGATGTGAGCCAGCGGGTGACGTGGCGGGCGTCCGCCCTTGTGCGGTGCCAGGTCAGGCGAAGGAGTAGGCTGCATGTGTCGGGTTATGGTGCATTTGTCTTCAGGTCGGTGCTGACGCGGGCCATGGGCTGCTCCTTCAACGCGGCTGGCGCAACCGACAGGGTATGGTCGCCCTCATGCGCGCCGGCGCCGCTTGAACAGTTCCATATAGTGTTGTGGTTCGCCCGTGGCAAAGGCCTGTCCGAACGCGGGAATCGTCGCTTCAATCGCCTCGTCCGGTGCGAGGCTCTCCCACGAGCGCAGCAAGGCCTTTTGCTGGCGCAGCGCGGCCTGACCGAAGCCGGCGAGTCGCTCCGCCCTTTCGTGGATGCGCTGGTCGAGCACGGGCGGCTCCCACAGCTCCTGCACCAGGCCCCATTGCAGGGCCGTCGCCGCGTCTATGGTTTCGCCGGTCATCAGCATCCAGGTCGCGCGCGACGTGCCGATCAGGCGCGGCAGCAGGACGGCATGGATTACCGAGGGAATTCCCACGGCGACCTCGGGCATGCCGTAACGCGCGTCGCTGCTGCTGATGCGCAGGTCGCAGGCCAGCGCCACCTCCAGCCCACCGCCCAGTGTCCAGCCGCTCAGGCGGGCGATCGTCGGTGCCGGAAAACTGCGTACGGCCTCGCACAGGTTCTTCAGCCGGGTGATGAAGGCTTCCGCCAGGGGTGGCGCCAAGGTGGACATCTCCTGGATGTCGGCGCCACCGATGAAGGCCTTGTCGCCGCTGCCGCGGACAATGAGTACCCGAATGTCGCCACGCGCGCGCAGCGTGTCCAGCGCTGCGGTCAGCTCCAGAATCGCCGCAGTGCCAAGGATGTTCAGCGACTTCGCATTGGTCAGCGTCAGCGTCGCGATACCGTTGTCGTCGACCGAGACGTGGGCGTGATGGCTGGATGTCATGGTGGCTCAATCTACTGCGGGAAAATGCCTGCGCGGGTCGTGCTGGCGGAACTGCCAGGCCAGATGCAGCACCAGCGCCAGCACCACCACGGCGCCGCCAATCAGGGTGCGTTCGCCCGGCACCTCGCCGTGTACGAGCCAGACCCAGATCGGCCCCAGCACCGGTTCGACGGTGCCGATGAGCGCGCCCAGCGCGGCCGGCAACAGCCGCACGCCACTCACGAACAGCGCCATGCCAAGCCCCAGATTAAGCGCTCCGAAGGTAAACAGCAAGGCCGCGTCGGCGGCGCCGACGCGCATGTCGCCGGCCATGATGCCGCCCACCGCCGCGGCCATCAGGCAACCGAGCAGCACCGCAGGCATCATGCGCACGTGGGCATTGCGCCGTGTGAGCACGGTGGCGCCGGCCACCGCAAAGGACATCAGCAGGGCCAGGCCGTCGCCGACCGGTGAGACGCGCCCGGCGACCGCGTTGGAGACCATGATGCCGACGCCCCCTATCACCGCCAGGATCGCCAGCCAGGTCGCCATTGCGATGTGTTCGCGAAACAGCAGGAAGCCCGTCAGCGCTGCGATGAGCGGCGCGCCTGCCTGCATGAGCAGGATGTTGGCAACTGTCGTGTAGCCGAGTGCGACGACGAAGCAGATGGAGGCCGTCGCAAAACACAGGCCGACGCCCACACCGGCCCATCCCATTACGGCGATCATCCCGCGTGTGCCGCGCCAGCCGTCGCGCCACGCCATGAAGCCGAGCAGGAACAGTGCCGCACAGATGGAACGCCAGCAGATGATGGCCCAGCTGTCCGTGACGGACAGGTAACGGGCAATGGCGCCACCCAGACTCCAGACCGCGGCGGAGCCAAAAACCAGCAGCGCACCGCGCCGCTCCTCGCTTGCTTGCATCAAGCCAGGCGCTGAATCAGTTCGATCTTGTAGCCGTCGGGATCCGTGACAAATGCAATGATGGTCGTGCCACCTTTGACCGGCCCTGCTTCGCGGGTCACGTTGCCGCCAGCGCCGCGAATGCGCTCGCATGCGGCGGCGACATCGGCTACGCCAAGGGCGATGTGGCCAAAGGCCGTTCCCATGTCGTAGTGGTCGGTGCCCCAGTTGTAGGTCAGCTCGAGCTCGGCGTGGTCCGGGTTCGAGCCGTAACCCACAAAAGCCAGCGTGTATTTGTATTCCGGATTTTCAGACTTGCGCAGCAACTGCATGCCGAGCACGCGGGTGTAGAAATCGATGGAGCGTTGCAGGTCGCCGACGCGCAACATGGTGTGGAGTATTCGCATGGGGAGATTGTCCGCTTTCCCGGGCTGCCGAAAAGGCGCTATACCGTCTGCCCGGCGTTGGGCGCCAGCACGCAACCGGCGATGCGCCATGATTTGTCTTTCTGCTGTTCGAGCCGGTACATGGCAATCCAGCTGGCGCCCTGGCTGTCGGTCATGTGCACGGGTTGCACCACCACCTTGCCCTGCGGTTTGGGCGTAAGGAAGGTAACCGAAGCGGGACGGTAGACCACCGGGTAGCTGCTGCGCACCATGTCCAGGAAGTTGTCGGGCGTGCCGAACATCTGCTGTATCGACGCAGCGGCGAAGGAGAAAGCGCGCTTCGCGTCGTCACTGGCGAACGCGTCCAGCTGGGCGCGCACCGTGAGCTGCACCGCTTTGGCGCTGGTCGCAGGCACTCCCGGTTCTGCGCCGTGTGCCGCCGGCGCCAGGGCGACGAGGGCCATGGTCAACCACAACATGAATCCATGTACCCGTGTGCGCATGATCACTCTCCCGGTTGGTTGGACAGATGTTTCCATCATGCCCGAAATATCAGCCGCGCGGGGCGGCGGGCATTTCGAATACCAGGCAGGTGGTGGTTCCATGCGCGTACAGGGTGCCGTCGGGGCCGACCAGTCGTGCTTCGGCCGTGGCGAGCTGGCGGCCGCAGTGGATGACCGTGGCCTCGGCGCGCACACGCGGTACCTTGTCTGTGAGGGAGCGAACCATGTTGATGCCCAGCTCCGCAGTGGTGTAGCCGCGGCCCGGCGGCATCATCGTATGCACGGCGCAGCCAAGCGCCGAATCGAGCAGGGTTGCGAACCAGCCGCCGTGCACACTGCCCAGCGGGTTGTAGTGGGCGAACCCCGGCCGGCCCTGGAACACGGCGCGCCCGTAGGCCACCTCGATCAGCACGAAATCCAGGGTTCTGGCAATCGGCGGTGCCGGCAACTCGCGGCGCAACATGGCCTGCATGACCTCCAGCCCGTTCATCCCGACGAGCTGCGCGCGGTTGAGCGGCGCGGGTTCGGCGTCGGCTGGCTGCTTGCCCCACAGGCGCTCTTCCTCAGCTATCCAGGCCGCAAGGTGGTCCGCGCGGGGCGGCTGGGAGGATGCATTGTGCATGGACCATCAACCTTTTGATTGCATATACAAATATTGTGGCTACAATTTTAGGATGACAACAAGCCACGCCGCCGACAAGTCGCCCGCGATGGCGGCTGGCATGCCGCAGGGCCCGCGTGGCTGCACCAACTTTCTGCTGCGCCAGCTGATGCGCCGGCTCGATCAGCACTACGACGCAGAACTGGCCCGGGCCGGGCTGCGCACGACCCAGTATTCATTGTTGAGCAATGTATTGCGCCTGCAGCCGGTGCGCCCGGGGGAACTCGCGCGCGCCATGAAGATGCAACCATCCACCCTCACGCGCAACCTGCAGCCCCTGGTTGCGGCGGGCTGGCTGGCACTCGGTGCGGGCGACGACGCGCGCTGCCGCAGCGTCACGCTCACGCCTGCGGGCCTCGAAAAACATGCCGAAGCGCGGCGCCGCTGGCGTGTCGCCCAGGCCGCCGTTCAGGACGCTGTCGGGGCGCAGCCCCTGGGCGAACTGCACAAGGCGATAGGGCATTGCATGGCTGCGCTGGAGCCGATAGCAACCAGGGAGTCCGATGATGGCCAATGAAGCAGGCGGCAGGCGCGCCGCCGTGTATCTGGTGTTGCTGGCAGCAGCTGGCACCTTTGCGCTGACCATGGGCGTGCGCCAGACGATGTCGCTGTTCCTCAGCCCACTCAATACCGCGACCGGCCTGGGCCTGGCCAATATCAGCCTGGCATTTGCGTTTGGCCAGCTCTGGTGGGGCCTGACGCAGCCGTTTGCCGGTGCCATGGCCGACCGCATCGGCACCGGGCGGGTGCTTTTTGCCGGAATCGTGCTGGTAGCGCTGGGAACCTTCATCACGCCGCTGATGAGCAGCACCGCCGGACTGATTTTTGCAGTGGGTGTGCTCGCGGCCGGCGGCGCCGGCATCGCAGGACCGGCCGTGCTCATGTCGGCCACCACCCGCATGACGCCGCCCGCCATGCGGGGCCTGGCCTCGGGCATTGTGAACGCCGGTGGCTCGTTTGGCCAGTTCGCCATGGCGCCGATTGCCGGCGCCCTGCTGGTGGCGTTCGGATGGGCCAACGCGATGCAGATTCTGGCGCTGGTCGTGCTGCTGGCGCTGCCGGCGGCCTGGATGTTGCGTGGCACCATGCAGCAGGCCGCTCCCAGCGGGCACAAGCCGGTCGGTACCCGGGATGCCATCCGTACCGCCCTGCGCGATCCGAGTTACCGCCTGCTTGCTGCAGGATTCTTTGTTTGCGGCTTCCATGTGGCCTTTCTGGGAACCCACTTGCCAGGCATCGTCGCCGCCTGCGGCCTGCCGGTCCAGTACGGTGCCTGGTCCCTCGCGATGCTGGGCCTGTTCAACATCGTCGGCAGTGTCGGTATCGGGTGGGCGATAGGACGCTGGCGCATGAAGTCACTGCTTTCGCTGCTCTACGCCACCCGCGGCATCGCCGTGCTGTGTTTCCTGCTGGCGCCCAAGACCGGCACCGTTGTGCTGGTATTTGCGGCCGTGATGGGTGTTACCTTCCTCTCGACCGTGCCACCTACGGCCGGGCTGGTGGCCAAGTTCTTCGGGCCGGCCAATATGGCCACGCTGTTCGGCATCGTCATGCTCACGCACCAGGTCGGCGGTTTTCTCGGCGCCTGGCTGGGCGGGCGCGTGTTCGAGGCCACCGGCAACTACGACTGGGTCTGGTATATCGACATCCTGCTCGCCGCCGGCGCAGCGCTTGTCCACCTCCCGATCAGGGAGGCGCCCCTGGAGCCCCGCCCGGCCTGAGGGTAGACTGTGACAGCCCGTCGCGCACCCTGCGCCGGAGCAGATTCACGGAGGCTCCCATGATCAAGGCTGGAATCGATCAGGATGCGATCACCGCGCTGTTCGCCCGGGCCGGCGCAAGGCAGGGCGCCCTGCTGCGCAATACCGTGATGGCGGCCACCCTGAAGGCGCTGCAGGGTCGCGAGTTGACCCTGGAGAACATCCGCCGCGTGCTCAAGGCTGTGGCCATTGCCACATCCGCGGGCGCGGCGCTCAATACGGCGCGGCCGGCCGGCATCGAATCCATGCTGATGCGCTCGGTGGAGGGCATGGATGCGGCCCTGGTGAAGGCCGTGGAGGCCAATCGCACCGCCTTGCGCCAGTTCATGGATCTGGGTGTGGGCCTGCAAAGTGAACAGATGAAGCTGGCCCTGGGCAACCTGGAGAAGTTCGAAGGCGTGTTCCTGTCGGTAATTGGCAAGGTGGCCCAGATCGGAGCAGCGTCGCTGTCCGGCCCGTGGCAGCACATATTCGATTCGATGCGCGCCAATGGCACGGGATCCGGCGCGCAGGCACATGAGGTGGTGGCGCAATTGGTCGAGCAGTCCCGTGCCGCGCTGCGCAAGGGGCGGGCGGCCAATGGACGCGCGGCACAAGCCATGATGGACAGTTATGCCTCGCTGGTCAGCGGCGTGTTGCTCGGCATGTCGGAAGGGCTCGCGACGCCCGGCAAGGGTGTGGGGGCGCGTGCCGCCAGGAAATAGCGGGCGCATGGCGCGCATGGCCCTTGTTGCGGCCGCGTGGGCACTCGTCACCGCGCTGGCGTGGGGTGCGCCGCCGACCTTCGAGGACACGCTGGCCCAGCGCCTGTTGCCATGCACCCTGTGCCACGGCAAGGATGGCCGCGCAGCGCCCGATGGGTACTACCCGCGCATCGCTGGCAAACCAGCGGGTTACCTGTTCAACCAGTTGCAGAATTTCCGCGACGGCCGGCGCCACTACGGCCTGATGGCGGGGCTGGTGGACGTGATGGACGATGCCTACCTGCGCACGATTGCCGGGTACTTCGCGGGGCTGGAACTGCCCTACGCCAAACCGGTTGCGGCGCAGGCCTCGGCCAGCGAAATGGCGCGGGGCGAAATGCTGGTGCGCCAGGGGGACAACGCGCGCGGTGTCAACGCCTGCATGGACTGCCACGGCAAGCGCCTGACCGGCGTGCAGCCCAACGTGCCTGGCCTGCTGGGCTTGCCGCGCGACTACCTGAACGCACAACTGGGTGCATGGCGGACCGGCCAGCGCCGCGCCCATGCACCCGACTGCATGGCGCAAGTCGCCAAGGCGCTTGCGCAGACGGACATCGCTGCACTTACCGCCTGGCTGGCGGCGCAGCCATTGCCGGCTGACGCATATGCGGCGGCCACGCGCCCGACGGCAGCACCAGTCCCCGTGGTGTGTGGCAGCGCGCCGGAACTCGGGACCCGATGAGTTCCATGCTGCGCTGGGCATTCGCCGCGCTGCTTGCGCTGCTGTTGCTGGGCGCGGCCATTGCCTGGCGCGGAGGGTACGACGGGGTTGCGCTCCCGCAGGAAGCGGCGACTCCGCCACGCGACCCGGCCCAGGTGGCGCGCGGCGCCTACCTGGCGCGCGCCGGAAACTGCATGGCATGCCATACCCGGCGCGGTGGTGAACCTTTTGCGGGTGGCCGCGCCATCAGAACACCGTTTGGAACAGTGTTTTCCAGCAACCTCACGCCGGACCCTACCCAGGGTATTGGCGCCTGGAGCCCGGCAGCCTTCTGGCGCGCCATGCACCATGGCACATCGCGCGACGGCCGCCTGCTGCTGCCGGTGTTCCCCTACACCAGCTATACACGGGTGACGCGCGAAGACAGCGACGCACTGCACGCATACCTGCGCAGCCTGACCGCGGTGCCCCGGCCGAATACACCGCATGCCCTGCGCTGGCCCTACAACAGCCAGCTTGCACTGCTGACCTGGCGCGCCCTGTACTTTCGCCCGGCCGCGTTCGAGCCCGACAGCAGCCGCAGCGCCGCCTGGAATCGCGGCGCCTATCTGGTGCAGGGACTCGGCCATTGCAATGAATGCCATAGCCAGCGAAATGCGCTCGGCGCAAGTGACGCGGAGCACCCCCTGGCCGGCGGGCCGGTCCCGATGCAAAGCTGGCTGGCGCCTTCACTGCGCACCAATACGCAGGCGGGTGTCGGGGACTGGAGCGAGGCGGAAGTGGTGGCGTTGCTCGGCAGCGGGGTGTCGGCACGCGGCAGTGCGAACGGGCCGATGGCCGAGGTGGTGTTTGGCAGTACCCAGTACCTGAACAATACCGACCTGCATGCCATGGCAGTGTTCCTCCAGTCGCTGGCGGATGACCGGCCGGCGCAGTTTGACCTGCCAGCTGGTGCGCGTGCCCCGGCCAGGCTGCTGGATTCCGGCGCCGGCCTGTATGAGAAACACTGCGCCGCGTGCCATGGTGCGCAGGGCCAGGGTGTTGCGGGTGCCTATCCTGCGCTGGCGGGCAACCGCGCGGTGCAGCTGGCCGACCCGGTCAATCTGGTGCAGATTGTCTTGCGTGGTGGTTATGCGCCGGTAACCAGGTCCAATCCGCAGCCGTATGGGATGCCGCCGTACCTGGTGCTGCTCGCAGATGCCGAAGTGGCGGCGCTGCTGACCTATGTGCGCAGTGCCTGGGGCAATCAGGCGGCGCCGGTTTCCGAGCTGGCGGTGGGGCAGCTGCGCAGCGGGCTCAGGCCGTAGGGCGCCGCTTGCGGCCTCAGTGGCCCTGGCGCAGCTTGTCCCATACAAAGGCCGGTACCAGCCCGCGCACCGTGCGCCAGGTCCGCCACGCGGCGACGGCGCGGCCGGCCCAGCGCAGCACCACGCGGGGCCGCAACACCACGAGACCGACCGCCACGCCACCGACCAGCAGCGGGTGCTGCCGTGCAAACGCCATCGCCTCCTGCGGTACGCGACCGATGCGCTGCGGCAGCGCCAACGCGCCCTGCAGGGGACGCAACTGCTCGCCCAGCTGCCTGCGCTGCTGCGTTATGCGCTCCTGCAGGCGGCCGCGCTGCTGATGCAGTTCAATCAGGCGTGTTTGCATGCTGGGTTGCCGCCTTCAGGGTTTCCACGTCGCGGCGCAATTCGGCCAGGCTGGCCGCAAATGGCGCTTCCGGCTTGTCCACCATGTGTTTGAGCGCGCGATAACACAGCAGGGCAGCTGCGACGACCAGGCCCGCAGCCAAGCCCACCACGACGATGCGTTGTTCCCACCAGACCAGTGCCGCAAACAGGATCAGCAGCAACACCGCAACTGTCGTGAAAAACAGCATCGCCTGCGCCAGCAGGAGCATGCGCAGGGCCTGCAGTTTTTGCGCTTCCAGCTCGTTGGCGAGCAATTCGACGCGTGTACTCGCCGTCGCCAGCAAGGTGGTTGCCAGCTTCCTGAGGGAACTGAACAGGCCTTCACGGCCCGCGGCGGTAGTCACGCAGTCACGCAGACACGCGGATCACAGGGTTCTCAGCATGCCGCATTCAGCGGCGCCCGAGGATGACACCTAGTACCAGGCCGACGCCGGCGGCGATGCCGACGGCGGTCCAGGGCGACTCGTGCACATAGGCGTCGGTGGCGCGCGCAGCGGCGCGGGTCTTGGCGATCAGCGTGGCTTCGGCGTCGGCCAGACGCACGCGTGCTGCCTTGAGCCGGTCCTGGATGCGCGCGCGCATGTTGGCGATCTTGTCGCCGGTCTGGTCGGCTGTGGCATGCAACATGTCTTCGGCGTCCGCGATGGCCGATTTCATGTCGCTTACAAGTTGCTGCTGGTCAATGACGGAGGAGGTGGAGGCTTCAGACATGGTGCGTCCTTTCGATAGTGGATGGGTGTATGTGTGGCAGAAGGTTAGCAGATTCAAGACTCCGTGCTGCGCGCGCCTGGTCGCAGCAACGTCGGCGCCGCGAGCAGTGCGAATGCGGCTCCGACCCAGGCGAGTGCCGCGAAGCCAACGGTACTCGCTGCCACACCACCTACGGCCGCTCCGGTCGCGGTGCCCAGGTAGAGCATCGAGGTGTTCAGGCTGAACAGCAACGGCGCCTGCTGGCTGGAGACTCGGGCCAGACGGGTCTGTATCGGGGTCATCATGCCGAATCCGGACATGCCCCACAGCACAAAAACCAGCACCATCAGGGGGTAGTTGCCTGCTGTCAGCGGAACCAGCAGCATCATGGTGGTCAGGATGCCCAGTTGCAGCCGCAACACGGGCAGCGGGCCAAAACGGTCGTTGCCCCAGCCGCCGATCAGGGTGCCAGCGACACCGGCAAGACCGAAAATCACCAGCGTGAGCGAAAGACGGTCCGCTCCCATGGGGTTGAGTGCCTGCAACACCGGCCCGGTATAGGAAAACACTGTGAAGATGGCGCTGAAATACAGCAGGGTGAGGAGCAGGCTGTGCAGTGCCAGAGGATGGCGCAGTGCCGCCCCCAGACCGGTGAAGCTCACGCCATGGGAGCCGAGCTTGCGCGGCACGCCCAGCAGGATGACACCCATCGCCAGCACTACCAGAGCGGCCAGGCACAGCAGCGGCATGCGCCAGCCAAACCCGAAACCCAGCCAGGTGGCCAGCGGCAGGCCGATCACGTAACTCATGCTCATGCCCACGAAAGTGAGCGCGAGCGCCTTGCCCTGGCGCTGCGGCGCCACCGAGGCGACCGCGATACCGGCGGCAATCGGTGTGAACACCCCGCCCGCACCCATCAGGATGCGGCCAGCGACCAGGCCACCGAGGCTGTCCGTCGTGCCGCAGACCAGCAGGCCGGCCGCGAAAATGGCCAGTGCCCCGAGCAGGGCGTTGCGGCGCGACCAACCGCCGGTCAGCACCAGCAGCAGTGGTGCGAGCGTGGCCGTGGCCAGCGCATAAGCCGTCATGGTCTGGCCGACTGCCGGCACGCTCACCCCCAGTGACGTGGCGACCGGCACCAGGATGCCTGTCAGGCTGAACGCCCCGGTGCCGATCAACAGGTTGCAGAGCGAGAGGAGACCGAGGTAGGCGGGCAAGAGATGGCCTCTTACCGCTTGAGCGCCGCCGGCAGGGGGATGGCGGCACGTGTCATCGCGTGGCGCAAACGATCAGGGTAGTCGGTGACGATGCCATCCACGCCCCAGCTGATCAGACGGTCCATGTCGTCCGCTTCATTGACAGTCCAGGGAATGACTTTGAGGCCGAGTTGCTGGGCGGCTTTGACGTGGGCGGCATTGATACCCGCGAAATAGGGCGACCAGACCGCAGCTCCGCTGGCTTTGACCATATGCGCTGCTGACGGGAAGTCGCGCAGCACCAAGCCGTCCATCATTGCGCGATTGTTGAGATTGCTCCACTCAGGCGACTCCACCGTAATGCCGACGGTCTCCATGGCGGGCTCACGCTTTTTGGCCAGATTCAGCGTGCGCCAATCAAAGCTGATGATCCGAACGCGCGACATCATTCCAGCGTCGCGGATGACTTTGAGCAAGATGTCAACGAAGGCCTTCGGAGAGACGGTTTCTTTCGGACGGCCGGGATGGATCTTGGTTTCAATGGCGAATTGCACCGAATCGGCACCATGCTGCTTGACCATGTCGAACAATGCAGCAAGGGTGGGTATGCGCTGGCCATCCTGCGCCTGCTGCAGCGGAAATTCGCGCGCATAGGCGCTCGCTGGGTTGATTCTCCCGACGTCGTAAGCCTGGACCCTGGTCAGCTTGAGCGATTTGATCAGCGGGCCGGGCGCCTTGATCCACCTGCCGCGCGCGTCGCGCGTGAGGGCTGGGTTCAGCGCCGTGTCATGCGATATCACTGGCACGCCGTCAGCCGTAATCGCAATGTCGAGCTCCAGTGTTGTCACGCCGATTTCCAGCGCGCGCTCGAACGACGCAAGCGTGTTCTCCGGCATCAGGCCGCGGGCGCCGCGGTGGCCTTGCAACTCGAAGCCGTGGGCCACCACGGCCAGCGCCGACAGTGCAGCCACAACAAGGTGTCGAAGTGGCATGCGGCCTGCTTTGCTCAATCGAGCTTGGCACCAGAGGCTTTCACGGCGTTCGCCCAGCGTGGCATTTCACTGCCCAGGAACTGTGCAAATTCGTCCGCGCCCAGAAAAGCCGGATCGGCCCCTTGCGTGGTCATGCGGTTGCGCACATCGGGCATGGCAAGCACCTGCTTGAATGCGTCACTCAAGCGGTTGACCACTTCTTTGGGCGTGCCGGCCGGCGCCAGGAAGCCGTAAAAGCCGACCACCTCGAAGTTCTTGATGCCGCTTTCCATGACAGTCGGCACATCCGGCAGTGCCGGATTGCGTTCCCGGCTCGTCACGGCCAGGGCGCGCACCTTGCCCTGCTTGTGGTAACCGGCGGCCTGCGGAATCGACTCGGCCATGAATTGCACCTGCCCGCCCATCAGGTCGGTAAAAGCCGGCGCGCTGCCGCGGTACGGGATGTGCACCATGAACAGGCCGGTCGATGTCTTGAACATCTCCGGCACCAGGTGGCTGATGCCCCCGTTACCGGCCGAACCGTAGTTGATCTGGCCCGGGCGTGTCCGGGTGTAATCGACGAACTCCTTGAGTGTCTTGACCGGCAGCGTCGGGTTGACCAGCAGCGCCAACGGCTGCATCGCGGTGCGCGCTATCGGGACGAAGTCTTTCAGCGTGGCATAGGGCAGCTTGCCGTACAGCGCCGGGTTGATCACCATGACGCCCGTGTTGGCGAGCATCAGCGTATAGCCGTCGGGCGCGGCCTTCATGACGTCCTGCGCGCCCACAGTGCCACCGGCGCCCGCCTTGTAATCCACCAGCAGCGGCTGGCCCAGCACCCCTTGCAGCTTTTCCGTGAGCAAACGGGCATGCTGGTCGAGCGGTCCGCCGGCCGGGAACCCGATCACGATACGGATGGGCTTGTCGGGAAAGGCCGCCAGCGCCAGCATGGGCAGCGCCAGCACCAGCGCGGCGGCCGTCTTCAGGACGCTGTACATGGGCGACTTCTCAGTGGCCAAGGATCTTGGACAGGAAGTCCTTGCTGCGCTCGTTTTGCGGGTTGTTGAAGAAGTCGTGCGGGTTGTTCTGCTCGACGATCTGTCCCTGGTCCATGAAGATCA
>JANNDB010000999.1:0-2756 GCA_031387285.1 Betaproteobacteria bacterium
TGGCCAGTGCACGCATGGGCTGCAAGACCTTGTTGCTGACCCACAACATTGAAACCCTGGGCCAGATGAGTTGCAACCCGTCCATAGGCGGCATTGGCAAAGGCCATCTGGTAAAGGAGATCGACGCGCTGGGCGGTGCCATGGCGGCGGCGACCGACGAAGGCGGCATACAGTTTCGCATCCTCAACGCCAGCAAGGGCCCGGCGGTACGAGCCACGCGTGCGCAGGCGGACCGCATTTTGTACAAGGCGGCCATCCGGCGTCGCCTGGAGAACCAGCCGAACCTGTGGTTGTTCCAGCAGGCGGTGGACGATCTGATGGTGCAGGGCGACCGGGTGTTGGGCGCCGTGACCCAGGTGGGCATCCGTTTTCGCGCCCGCACCGTGGTGCTCACGGCAGGGACTTTTCTTGACGGCCGTATCCATGTGGGCCTGAACAACTATGCCGCAGGGCGCGCTGGGGACCCGCCGGCGCAGAGTCTTTCCGCCCGGCTCAAGGAGCTTGCACTGCCGCAGGGCCGACTCAAGACCGGCACGCCGCCGCGAATCGACGGACGCACGATCGATTACCGCCAATGCCAGGAGCAGCCCGGCGACGGCATGCCCGGTGGCGTGGCCGGGCCGGTTCCGGTGTTTGGATTTCTCGGTCGCGCCGCGCAACATCCGCAACAAATGCCCTGCTGGATTACGCACACCACGGCGCAAACGCACGACATCATCCGCCAGGGGCTGGACCGGAGCCCGATGTTTACCGGCAAGATCGAAGGGATCGGGCCGCGTTATTGCCCGAGCGTGGAAGACAAGATCCACCGGTTCGCGGACAAGGCGAGTCACCAGATTTTTCTGGAGCCCGAGGGGTTGACCACCCATGAGGTGTATCCGAATGGAATTTCGACCAGCCTGCCGTTCGATGTGCAGTACGACCTGGTGCGATCTATCCCTGGCATGGAGAACGCGCACATTCTGCGACCCGGCTACGCCATCGAGTACGACTACTTCGACCCGCGTGCCCTGTTGACGAGTTTCGAGACGCGCGCCATCAAGGGTTTGTTTTTTGCAGGCCAGATCAATGGCACGACCGGATACGAAGAGGCTGCAGCCCAGGGTCTGTTTGCCGGCATCAATGCTGCTCTCCAATGCCGTGGCGCCGAACCCTGGTTGCCGCGCCGCGATGAGGCGTATCTGGGGGTGCTGGTGGATGACCTGGTTACCAAGGGTGTGACCGAGCCCTACCGGATGTTTACCAGCCGCGCCGAATACCGCTTGCAGTTGCGTGAAGACAATGCGGACTTGCGGCTCACCGAAGCCGGGCGCAAGCTGGGGCTAGTCGACGATGCGCGCTGGGACGCTTTTTGCCGCAAGCGCGATGCTGTTTCACGTGAAACCGAGCGCTTGCGCGCAGTGTGGGTCAGCCCGGCGAACCTGCCCGCGGAAGAGGCGGTGCGCGTACTGGGCAAAGCGATAGACCACGAATACAGCTTGGCGGACTTGCTGCGCCGGCCCGACGTGGGGTACGCGGCACTGATGTCCCTGGATGGCGGAAAGTACGCATCGCCCGAATGGACCGCGCCGGCGGACAGCGTGGCAGCGGCCGACCCGGCGCTGATGGCGTCCGTGATCGAGCAAGTCGAAACCATGGCCAAATACGCTGGCTACATAGACCGGCAGCAGGAGGAGGTCGGCCGCGTTGCGCATTACGAGCGATTGCGCCTCCCCGCTGATCTGGACTACATGGCCGTCAGCGCACTGAGTTTTGAGGCGCGCCAGACGCTGACCCGCCAACGCCCCGAAACCCTGGGTCAGGCGTCGCGCATGCCGGGCATCACTCCGGCCACGGTGTCGTTGCTGCTGGTGCATCTCAAAAAGAGCCGCGGCAGGGCCTTCCTTGCTATCAGCACCGCTGCCGCGGAGTGACAGATTCCTTTCGCCAGTCTCTGGAAGCGGGCGCCATTGCCCTGGGTGTTGCTCTGACGCCGGCGCAATTGGACCAACTTCTGGCCTATGTCGGCTTGCTGGAAAAATGGGCAAAGGTCTATAACCTGACGGCGTTGCGCGATCGGCAGGAGATGCTGACGCACCATTTGCTGGACAGTCTTGCGCTGGTTGCGCCATTGCGGCGCCACCTTCAAACCCTGCGCCACGCGGTGCGCTTGCTCGACGTCGGCACGGGCGCGGGTTTGCCGGGAGTGGTTGTCGCGATCTGTTGCCCTGAAGTGCCGGTGACCTCAGTCGATGCCGTTGCCAAGAAGGCGGCATTCATTACCCAGGTTGCTTTGACCTTGCGCCTGCCGAACCTGACGGGCCGGCACGCCAGGGTGGAGACGCTGGAGTCCAGGTTTGACGTCATCACTTCCCGCGCGTTTGCTGCGCTGGCGGACTTCACCAAATGGTCAGGCAATGCCCTCGCGGAGCGCGGCGTTTGGGTGGCGATGAAAGGGAGGCGCCCGGATGCCGAGATCGCTGCGTTGCCGCCAGCATTGAACGTGTTTCACGTGGAACACGTGCAGGTGCCCGGACTGGACGCCGAGCGCTGCCTGGTCTGGATTTCTCGCGCGGCGTGAGTGCTCGGCGCACACCCAGCCTAGGGGACCGGCTCGGACGGCAACAGCCTCGCCGCTGCGAGCACAGCCGGCATGCCAACCAGAAGTGCTGTGGCAGGTAGGGACTGGAAGCCATTCAGACTCGACCAAGTAAACTCGCGGTTCACTCCCCAGGAATTCCCCATGTTTGGTGTTGCCGACTACGGCGCATTTGTCG
>JANNDB010001013.1:0-4723 GCA_031387285.1 Betaproteobacteria bacterium
CAAACCATGGCCCTCTTCAGCCGCCGCCAATCCCTGCGCCTGCTCGCCGCCTCATCGCTGGGCGTGGTATTCGCACCGCCCACGCAGGCGCAGCCCGCCGGCCGGCTCCAGTCCTGGAAACTCGCCACCTCACGGCGCACCGGCATTCACGACCTGGCCCCGGCACCGGACGGCGGTGTATGGTTTACCGCGCAGGCCAGCGGGCACCTTGGCTGGTTCGACCCGAAAACCGGCCGCACGGAGCTGATCCCGCTGGGCTCGGGGTCTGCGCCACACGGAGTCATCCAGGGCCCGGACAAGGCCGCCTGGATCACCGACGGTGGGCAAAACGCGATTGCCCGCGTCAGCTGGCCCGACCAGAAGGTGCAACTGTTCCCGCTGCCGCGCGGCGCGGCGTATGCCAACCTGAACACCTGCGCCTTTGACGGCGACGGCGACCTGTGGTTCACCGGCCAGTCCGGCTACGTAGGCAAGGTGGCCGTGAAAACCGGCGAGGTCACGGTCAAGGCGGCGCCGCGCGGGCGCGGGCCCTACGGCATTTGTGGCTCCCCCGCAGGCGAGGTATGGTGGTGTTCGCTGGCCGGATCCTTCATCGCGAAGATCGACCGCAAGACCGGGGACTCGGCCATCTTCGAACCACCCACGCCGAACCAGGGCGCGCGCCGCGTCTGGAGCGACAGCCGCGGCCGCATCTGGGTCAGCGAATGGAACAGCGGCAATCTGTCGATGCACGACCCGGCTGGCGGGAGCTGGCGCAGCTGGAAGCTGCCGGGCGAATCGCCACGCGCCTATGCGGTCTACGTGGACGAGCGCGACATCGCCTGGGTCAGCGACTGGGCCCACAACGTGATGGTGTCGTTCGACCCCCGCAGCGAAAACTTCACCCCCTACCCGATGCCACGTGGCAGCAGCAACATCCGCCAGATCCTGGGCCGGGCGGGCGAGGTATGGCTGCCCGAAAGCGGCACGGAACACATCTCGGTGATCCGCACGGCCTGAAGGCCTATTCCCCCGTTCCCAGCACGATCGCCACCTTGCGCTGCTGCCCGGCACGCCACACCGATAACACCACGTTGTCCCCCGGCTGGCGCCGCTCGAGCTGGTTGAGCATGCCGTCGAGATCGGCGACAGCCTCTTCGTTGATCGCGGTGATGACATCGCCCGCCACCACGCTTCCGTCCGCCGCACGCCGGAATGGCAGCAAGCCGGCCTTGGCGGCCGGACTGTTGGGCGCCACCTGCACCAGCGCCACGCCTTTGGGGAGGTTCAACGCGCGCTGCATGTTGGCGTTGCCGGCCGATACACCGATGGCCGGCCGCACGAATCGCCCATCGCGGATCAGGCGCGGCACGATGCGGTTCACCTCGTCCACGGGAATGGCAAAACCAATACCGGCGCTGGCGCCGCTGGGGCTGAAGATGGCCGTGTTCACGCCGATCAGGCGGCCTGCCGAATCCAGCAGCGGGCCGCCCGAGTTGCCGGGGTTGATGGCGGCGTCCGTCTGCACCACGCCGCGTATGGTGCGGCCGTTGGCCGAATCGATCTCGCGGTTGAGCGCGCTGACGATGCCGGCGGTGAGGGTCTGGTCCAGCCCGAACGGGTTGCCGATCGCATAGACCTTCTGCCCGACGACCAGGTCGCGGCTCTGGCCCACGGCAATCGGGGGCAATTTGGCGGCGGGCACGTCTATCTTGAGTACCGCCAGATCCCGGTCGGGAAATGCCCCCACCAGCTTGGCGGAGTGCGTGGTCTGGTCGGCCAGGGTCACACGGGCGGCGTTGGCACCCTGGATCACGTGGAAGTTGGTGACGATATGGCCGGCGCTGTCCCACACGAAGCCGGTGCCGGTTCCCCGCGGAACCTGTTGCACATTGGTCGAGAACATGTCGCGCTGGTTTTCCAGGGTCGTGATGTGCACCACCGACGGGCTGGTTTTACGGAACACGTCGATATGGTTGATTTCATCGGCTGCCAGCGGGCCGCGTGGCGTCACGGCACGCGGCACCGCGTCGGTGCGGGCCCAGACCGGCATCCACAGCGCGCCGCCCACGCTGGCACCGGCCAGCGCGGCAGCGAGCAAAAGGCGGGAGAGACGGACTATGCCGTTCGGTACGGGCTTGGTCATGGTGTGGGGGCATGGGTTGTCACAATGGCATTGCAGATGCGGTCCGCCGCCCGGATGTCAAGGCGCCCGCCGCGGCGGGCCGCATCTGAAGTGCCAGAATCCGTAACAACGGGGGAGCAACATCGATGGACTGGTCTCTGAACGGCAGGCGGCGCCTGGTTCTGAAAGGCATCACTGGGGCTGCCCTGGCACCCCTGCTGGGTACAACGGCGGCACAGACGGCACCTGCAGCTGCCGTTGTGGACGAGAGCTGGCTGGATGCCGCGCGCAAGCGCGACGTTCCGGTCAGACTGCGCTGGCCTGATATGGGTCGTTATCCCGGGCCGCGCCCGGCCGTGCTGTTTTCCCATGGCTTGGGTGGCACCCGTGACGGTGGCGCGGTCTGGGGCACATCCTGGGCCGAGGCCGGTTTCCTGGTCATCCACCTGCAACACGCCGGCAGCGACCTGCCCGCCGTGCGGACCGCGGCAAGCTCGTTCGCGGACAAGCCAGGCCTGCGCTCGGCGGCTGGCCCGGAGCAATTGCTCGCGCGCCTGCGCGACGTCGGCTTTGTGCTGGACGAAGTCGGTCGTCGCCACGCGGCGAAACAGGAGCGCTGGCGCGACGTGCGTCCGACCCGCATCGGCATGAGCGGGCATTCCTTCGGCGCCCACACCACGCTGGGCGTAGCCGGTCAGCGTTACCCCGGATTAGCGGGCGTGGCCGAGGCGCGCCTGGCGTCTTTCATCGCCTTCTCCCCCACTTTGCCCATCGTCGGCGACGCGCAGGCCGCGTTCGCCGGGCTCACGCGGCCGGTGCTGTCCATCACCGGCTCGCGGGATTCGGATGTGGTGGGCAATGGCGCCACGCCGGAAAGGCGGTTCGCCGTGTTCGCTGCCCTGCCCAAAGGTGACAAGGCGCACCTCGTTTTGCAGGATGCCGACCATATGACTTTCGGCGGGCAAACCGGCCGAGCGGTCGAGATCATTCCACGCGAACAGGTCACACGCAACCTGCAAGCGGCGCAGCATGCACTGGTGGCGTCCATCACGACCGACTGGTGGCTGGCCACCCTGCAAGACGACGCCGCGGCACGTGCGCGCCTGGCTGCGCCGCAAGGCCTGCGGCCGGTCGACCTGTGGGAGCAGAAGTAGCGAGGCATGGTGCGGCGGCCACCGCATGACCCGGGCAAGGATCAGAGCGGCTCGGTATCGACTTCGCCGCTGGCCTGAGCGGCGTAACGCGCTCCGGTGACAGTCTGGTGGTTCACCGTGGCTTCCAGCCGGGCCAGTATGTCAGCCCCGAGTTGCACGCCGTCGGCTGCCATGTCTTCGCGCAGATGCGCGATGCTGCGGGTACCCGGAATGGGAATGATGTGCGGTGCCTTGTGCAGCAGCCATGCCAGCGCCAGCTGTGCAGGCGTGCAGTCCGCATCGCGCGCAATCGCGTGGTAGGCCGCCTGTACTTTTAGATTGGCGACATGGGCCTCGCCCAGGAAACGCGGCATGGTGCGGCGCAGGTCAGCCGGCTCCAGCGTTTCCACCTCAATCGGCGCTCCGCACAGAAAGCCGCGTGCCACTGGGCTGAACGCGACGTAGGCGGCGCCAATCTCGGCACAGGCCCGCAGCACCGCAACCTCGGCATTGCGTGTCCACAGGGAATATTCGGATTGCACCGCCGCGACCGGATGCACGGCATGCGCCTTGCGCACGGTGGCGGCCGACACCTCCGACAAGCCGATGGCACGCACCTTGCCGGCGCGCACCAGGTCCGACATTGCGCCCACGCTGTCCTCGATCGGCACCTGCTTGTGCCAGCGGTGCAGGTAGTACAGGTCGATCACATCCGTCTGCAGGCGGCGCAGGCTGTCTTCGCAGTTGCGCTGTATCGCCTCCGGGCTGCCGTCGATCACGCGCTTCATGCCGTCGGGAAACTGCACACCGGCCATGCCGCCCTTGCTGCACAGCGTGATCTCATGGCGGTGCGACTTCAGCACCGGGCCCACCAGCATCTCATTCTTGCCAAAACCGTACAGGGCCGCCGTGTCGAACAGGGTTACACCCAGGTCAAGCGCCGTCAGGAGCAGGCGTTCGGCCTCCTCCGTGGTGGGCGGCACGCCGTACGCGTGGTTCAGGTTCATGCAGCCCAGGCCGATGGCCGAGACCTGGAAACTTGCAATGCTACGGGTCTGCATATCAGGACAGTTGTTGTTCGAGTTGGTGCAGCACTTCGTAACAGGGCAGTACGCCTGCCACGCTGCTGTTGGGCTCGCGCCCCTCGCGGATGGCGGCTATAAATTCGCGGTCCTGCAGCTCGATGCCGTTCATCGACACATCGACCCCGGAGACGTCGATCTTCTCATCCTTGCCGTTGAACCGGTCGTCATAGCGCGCGCACCCGTGGTACTCGCCCAGGCCCATCTCCCGAGGGTTCGGCTCCGTCCTCGGTTCAATCTGACGGTAGTCGTTGGCTCCCCAGCATTTGATCCCCGAGTCGTCCAGCGCGCACCCGTAATAGGCGCCTATGGCGATCTTGCGGGGATTGGACAACGGAGGCACTTCGCTTTGGCGTTCGTCGTTGGTCCCCCAGCAATGGACTTTCCCCTGGGCCAGCCAGCAG
>JANNDB010001093.1:0-2036 GCA_031387285.1 Betaproteobacteria bacterium
AGTGTCTGCAGGCCCGCCGACAGGTTGGTGGTCGTGGCCACGCCTCCGGCGAAGGCGGGATGCGTCAGCAGCAACACGCGCCGCTCCGCGTCTTCCATAGAGACTTCCGCCACAGCGCGCTCGATCAGGGGCTGCATGCGCTCCCACGGCCAATGCCAGGGCGCGTCCGCTGCTGCGGGCGCGCGACGGGTGATCCGGTGGTAGCGGTCCCAGAGTGGCTGCGCATGGCAAATTGCCAACGCGTCCACCAGATTCGCAACAGCGGGTGCGGCGGGTGTTTCGATGATGTGTCTCCTGGCTGGCTTGCATGGGGAACGTCCGCCACGTCGCCCTGTTTGCGCAAGTCTAGCCCGAAGTCAAATCAACCGCCAGCGATGGCGTTCATCGATCCTGTCCTCGCCATTGAAGGTCAGAGCAGCGGCACGCCGGTCTTGCCCTGTACGTCTTCACGGCTCACGCCGGGGGCGAGTTCCACGAGCTTGAGGCCGGCCGGCGTGACGTCCATCACGGCCAGATCCGTGATGATGCGGTTCACCACACCCACACCGGTCAGCGGCAAAGTGCATTGCGGGAGGATCTTCAGGTCGATGGTGCCGTCCTTCTTCTTCGCCACGTGCTCCATGAGGATGATGACCCGCTTGACGCCGGCCACCAGGTCCATCGCGCCACCCATGCCTTTGACCATCTTGCCCGGGATCATCCAGTTCGCCAGATCGCCTTTTTCGCTGACCTGCATCGCACCCAGGATGCTGAGGTTGATCTTGCCGCCGCGGATCATCGCAAAGCTGTCGTGGCTGCCGAATATCGACGAGCCCGCAATCGTGGTGACCGTCTGCTTGCCGGCGTTGATGAGGTCGGCATCGACTTCATCGTCGGTGGGAAACGGGCCAATGCCCAGCATGCCGTTTTCGCTTTGCAGCCAGACTTCCTTGGTCGAAGGAACAAAATTGGCAACCAGGGTCGGAATGCCGATCCCCAGGTTCACGTAAAAACCGTCCTGCAATTCCTGGGCAGCGCGCGCTGCCATCTGATCTTGGGTCCATGCCATGGTGTGCGCTCCAGATGAGGGTAGTTCAGGCCGTGGCCTTTTCGCGGATCGTGCGCTTTTCAATGCGCTTCTCCGGTTTGGCATTGAGCACGATGCGGTGCACATAGATGCCGGGCAGGTGCACCTGGTCTGGCACCATCGTGCCGGTTTCGACGATCTCTTCCACTTCCACCACGGTGATCCTGCCGGCCATGGCCGCTGCCGGGTTGAAGTTGCGCGCCGTATAGCGGAACTGCAGGTTGCCCGACCTGTCGGCCCGGTGCGCCTTCACCAGCGCCACATCGGGAACCAGTGCGCGCTCCATCACATAAGTCTCGCCATCGAATTCGCGCAACTCCTTGCCATCGGCGACGATGGTGCCGACCCCGGTCTTGGTGAAGAAGGCCGGGATGCCTGCGCCGCCGGCACGCAGCTTTTCCGCCAGCGTGCCCTGCGGGGTGAATTCGAGCTCTAGCTCGCCAGCCAGGTACTGGCGCTCGAACTCCTTGTTCTCGCCCACATAACTGGAGATCATGCGTTTGATCTGGCGCGTCTCAAGCAGTTTGCCCAGGCCGAAACCGTCCACGCCCGCATTGTTGGAAATCACCGTGAGGTTCTTCACGGCGCTGTCGCGCAACGCGTCGATCAGGGCCTCGGGTATGCCGCACAGGCCAAAACCGCCGACCGCCAGCAATTGGCCATCACGCACGATGCCCTTGAGCGCCTCGGCAGCGGAAGGATATATCTTGTTCATATTCGACTCCTGGGGGTACAGAACCAGCCCGCGCGATGCATGCCGCAAGCCTGCAAGCCCTGAACGATACTACGTAACCGATTACGTAGTATTTCGTATGGAAGCTTCCTCTCTCTCTGCGCCCGGCGCGGTGGACTACCGCCTGGCATTTGACCAGGCGCCCATCGGCCTGGTGTTGTCCCGCAACCGCAGCATCGTCGACTGCAATGCCAGCCTGTGCGAGATGTTCGGCCATGCGCGCGAGCTGCTGATCGG
>JANNDB010001106.1:0-1540 GCA_031387285.1 Betaproteobacteria bacterium
TCAAGCCCGATCCGGTCGCGCAGGTGGACGACAGCTGCGTGGCGTGTGGCCACTGCGGCGAGGTGGCCGACGCGGCGGTGTTGTGCCCATCGTTCTATCGCATCGATTGGGTGCGCAACGCCAGTGCCTGGGAAAGGCGGATCGACCGCTGGCGCCGCGCTGCGGTGGGCTGGCTGCAGGCGCGCCAGCGCCGGGCCTTGCAGCAGCGCGCGCTGTACGCGTCCGACGAGGTATGACGGTACAGGGCGGAGCTGTGCGCAGGCTCGGCGCCGACCGGGCCCGCCCCATCACGATCGCTATCCTGGCCATGGGCGGCCAGGGTGGCGGTGTGCTGGTCGACTGGATCGTGGATCTGGCTGAACACAACGGCTATCTGGTCCAGTCTACATCGGTGGCGGGCGTCGCGCAGCGTACCGGCGCCACGGTGTATTACCTGGAGTTGTTCGCGCAGAGCCACGTGCCGGCCAACGGCGGCGCACCGGTGCTGGCGCTGATGCCGGTGCCCGGCGAAGTGGACATCGTGATCGCCTCCGAACTCATGGAGGCGGGACGCGCCATGCAACGCGGCCTGGTGACGCCTGAGCGCACCACACTCATCACCTCGTCCCACCGCGACTATGCGACGCTGGAAAAAGTGGTGCCGGGCAACGGCGTGGCCGATGCCGCTGCCGTGCTGGAGGCCGGCCACCGGCACGCCCGGCGTTTCCTGCACGACGACATGCAGGCGCTGGCGAAAGCCAGCGGCAGTGTCCTTTCTGCCGCCCTGTTCGGCGCGTTGGCGGGCTGCGATGAGTTGCCGTTCGGGGACGCAGCGTTTGAAGCCGCGATACGCCGTGGTGGCGTGGCGATGGAGGCGAGCGTGCGCGCCTGGCAGGGTGGCATGCAGGCCATGCGCCAGCCGATCCGGCTTGATGCGCCGCCCGACCCCATGGTCACCGCGCCTCGACCCCTGCCCGCGCGGGCAGCGAGCGCTGCCGTGGAGCCGCTGCGTCTGCGCTGCGAGCGCGAGTTCCCGCACGAGGCGCAGGCCATGCTGGGGGCCGGCTTGCAGCGGGTGCTCGAGTACCAGGACCTCGCCTACGGTACCGAGTACCTCGATCGTGTCGCCGTCTTGCACCGCCATGCGCTCGCCGGTGGGGGCGCGGCGCATGGGCATGTCGCCACGCTGGAAGCGGCCCGCTGGATCGCGGTGGCCATGGCCTATGACGACGTGATCCGCGTTGCCGACCTGAAGACGCGCGCCGAACGTGCGCGCCGCGTACGCGAGGAGGTGGGCGCGGGTGAAGCGGAGGTGGTGGGCACCGTGGAGTTCTTCCACCCGCGTGCGCAGGAGGTCTACGGCATGATGCCGGCCGGCCTTGCGCGCTGGATCGAGCGCACCGCCCCGCTGCGCAGTCTGCTGGAGGGTCGCATAGGCAAGGGCCGGCGGATTCGACCGCACACCGTGAGCGGTCAGATTGTCCTGCAGGCTCTGGCCGGGCTGCGCCGCTGGCGCCGGCGCAGCCAGCGCCATGGCGTGGAGATGGCCCATATCGCGCAC
>JANNDB010000035.1:0-2323 GCA_031387285.1 Betaproteobacteria bacterium
CAGTCGGGCTTTGATCTCAGCCTGCCGCCCAAGGCGGGCCTGCTGGTGCCATTCTTCAAGGAGGTCAGCTACCCGTTGGGGGTGCTGGGCTTTGTAGTCATCACATACCTGGTGATCGTGGGCTCCAGTAACGCCGTGAACCTGACCGACGGTCTCGATGGACTGGCTATCATGCCGGTGGTGATGGTCGGTTCGGCACTCGGCGTGTTTGCCTATGTGACCGGCAGCGCGGTGTTCTCGCGCTATCTGTTCTTCCCGCACATTCCCGGCTCAGGCGAGCTGCTGATCTTCTGCGCGGCCATGGCCGGCGCCGGGCTGGCCTTCCTGTGGTTCAACACCCACCCGGCACAGGTGTTCATGGGCGACGTCGGCGCACTCGCGCTGGGTGGCGCGCTGGGCACCATCGCTGTCATCGTGCGCCAGGAGATCGTGCTGGCCATCATGGGTGGCGTGTTCGTCGCCGAGGCCGTTTCGGTGATGCTTCAGGTGGGATATTTCAAGTACACACGGCGCAAGTTCGGTGAAGGCCGCCGCCTGCTGCGCATGGCGCCGCTGCACCACCATTTCGAAAAAGCCGGCTGGAAGGAAACGCAGGTCGTGGTGCGTTTCTGGATCATCACCATGCTGCTATGCCTGGTCGGCCTGTCCACCCTGAAGCTGCGTTGAACCCATGGACGCCAGCGTAACGCCACCCATCACCGTGCTGATCCTGGGCTTGGGCGCGTCCGGCCTGGCGATGGCTCGCTGGTGCGCCCGCGCCGGGTTGTCCGTTTGCGTTGCCGATACGCGCGAGAGCCCGCCCCAGCTGCCAGCGCTGCGCGCGGATCTGCCGGCAGCGCGTTTCGTCCACGGCGCTCTGGATGGCGCACTGCTGCAGCACGCGGGTGCACAGCTGGTACTCAAAAGCCCGGGCATCGCGCCACACCAGATCCAGGAACTGACCAAGGCTGCCAAGGCTGCCGGTATTGCGGTGGCCGGTGAACTGGGCCTGTTTGCCGCGGCGTTGCGTAACCTGCAGCAGGAGCGCAGCTACCAGCCACAGGTGCTGGCAGTAACCGGCACCAATGGCAAGACCACGGTCACCACACTCACCGGGCAACTGGTCGCGCGCGCCGGCCGTTCGGTGGCAGTCGCGGGCAACATCGGCCCCACCCTGCTCGATACGCTGAGCGGGCATCTCGACGCCGGCACGCTGCCGCAGGTATGGGTGCTGGAGCTCTCCAGCTTCCAGCTGGCCGACGCGGCATCGGTCGGCCCCCATGGCCGCGCGCTGCCCGGGGCCGCGTTCCCCCCCGCTGCGGCCTGTGTGCTCAATGTGACGCAGGACCACCTGGACTGGCACGGCAGCATGGAAGCCTACGCCCAGGCCAAGGCCCGCATATTCGGCGCCACCACGCTGATGCTGCTCAACCGCGACGATCCGGCCGTCCAGGCCATGCGCGTGGCGCCGGCAAAAGGCCGTGCGGCGCGTGCCTGGCAGGGCTTCGGCGCCGGGTTGCCGCAACGTCCGGGCGATTTCGGCATGGAAGTCGTCAACGGCATGGCCTGGCTGGTACGGGCCATGGAGGCTGACCCTACCGCGCGGGCACGCCGCGGCCAGGAGGCCGAACCACTGCACTTGCAGCGACTGATGCCGGCCGAAGCGCTGCGCATACGCGGCCGCCACAACGGCGTCAACGCGCTTGCCGCCTTGGCATTGGCGGTCGCCGCGGGCTGCCCTCTGGCGCCGATGTTGTTCGGCCTGCGCGAGTACCGCGGAGAACCACACCGGGTCGAGTCCATCGGCATTTCCGACGGCGTCGAATATTTCGACGACAGCAAAGGTACCAACGTCGGCGCCACCGTGGCCGCGCTGGCCGGCCTGGGCGCGGAACGCCGCCTGGTGGTGATCCTGGGTGGCGACGGCAAGGGCCAGGACTTCACACCCCTGGCGGCACCGGTAGCCCAATACGTACGCGCCGTGGTGCTGATCGGCCGCGATGCCTCCCGCATCCGCGCGGCCCTGCAAGGCTGCGGCGTGCCCATGGAGAGTGCCACGAGCATGGAGCAGGCGGTGCAGTTGGCGCGCGAACAGGCGCGCGCCGGTGATGCCGTATTGCTTTCGCCGGCCTGTGCCAGCCTGGACATGTTTGACAACTACGCTCACCGTGCGCAGGTGTTCTGCGACGCCGTGCGTGGCCTGGAGTTTGTGCAATGAGCCGACGCGCCAACCCCAAGGTGACAACGAAGTTGCGGCGAAGGCTGACAACTGCGCGCAGCGCTTGTCATGCCGTAGCCAACAGCCGCGCTGCGCGATGCGCGGAGGCGGTGCTGTGAGCAGCGC
>JANNDB010000038.1:0-5730 GCA_031387285.1 Betaproteobacteria bacterium
TAGTCGGCAAAACTGCGCCGCACCGTCAGTTCGAATCGGGTTCCAGACTCCACGCACAGGATCGTCGCCGCCGCCTTGGCCACATGCGATTGCGCCACGCAACCCGCGGTGAACACACGTGCATGCAGATCGAGCGGGCAGCCGCGCGCCAGCAGGTCACCGGCGGCCGGGCCCTGCACCAGCAGGGTGACGTTGCCGTCGCCCACCTCCACCACTGAACTGTGCTGGCCCTTGAGTGCATCTCGCAGGCTGCCCGCCAGCGCGCTGCTTTCGCCATCGCGGGATTTCAGCAGCCACTCGTCCGGCCCGAGCCAGAGCAGTTGGCGCTGCCCATCGAGCGAAGCGGTGTTCGCCGTGCGCGGCAGATGCAGGCCCGTGCCTTGCAGGACTGCCTGCACAAAAGCCGGATCGTCCGCGTTGCCGCGCAAATTCAGCATGGCGGTGAACGGTGTCTCCTCCAGGCTCACCGCACGCCCGTCGACCTGCAAGGATCGTACGCCGCCGGCCAGGAACGCGGCCAGGGGGCTGCTCAGGACTGCTTCAGGCATGGAGGCGTTTCCCTTCCGGGTCATAAAACACGGTGCTGCCCACGGTGCAGGCGGCGTAGCGGCCGTCCGCGAGTGCGGCGTACACCTTTTCGCCTACGCGGCGCTCTCCGTCACGCACCAGCGCCATGGCAATGGAGCGGTTCAGCGATGGACTGTGGTAACTCGACGTCACATGGCCCAGCATGGGCACCGGCGCCGCGCTGGCCTGCGCCTGCTCGGTGAGCTGGCTGCCTTCGGGCAACACCAGCTTCGGGTCGTCGGTGAGCAGGCCCACGAGTTGTTTGCGGTCAGTGCGTGCGGTGTCGCTGCGGGCGAGTGAACGCCGGCCCAGGAAGTCCTTGGCCTTGGACACCATGCCGCCCATGCCCAGGTCGTACGGCGTGATCGAGCCGTCGGTATCCTGGCCGACGATGATGTAGCCCTTCTCGGCGCGCAACACGTGCATCGCCTCGGTGCCGTAGGGCGTGATGTTGAACTGCCGGCCGGCGGCCATAAGAGCCTTCCAGACATGTTCACCGCGGTGGGATGGCACGTTCACCTCGAACGACATCTCGCCCGAAAAGCTGATGCGCATGATGCGCGCCGGCACGCCGGCCACGGTGCCCGCGCGCCAGCTCATGAAGGGAAAATCCTCGTTGGACAGGTCCACGTCCTGGCACAGTTCGCGCACCACGGCGCGGCTCTGCGGCCCGACCACGGCAAAGGTGGACCATTGCTCCGTCACCGAGCTCATGTAGACCCGCATGTCAGGCCACTCGGTCTGCACCCAGCGCTCCATCCAGCCCAGCACACGCGCCGCGCCGCCGGTGGTGGTGGTCATGAGGAAGTGGTTCTCGGCCAGGCGCGCGGTGACGCCGTCGTCGAACACCATGCCGTTTTCGTCGAGCATCAGGCCATAGCGGCATTTGCCCACCTCCAGCTTGAGCCAGGGGTTGGTGTACATCCAGTTCAGCAGCTTGGCCGCGTCCGGCCCCTGGATGTCAATCTTGCCCAGCGTCGACGCATCCAGCATGCCCACGCTGTTGCGTACCGCCAGGCATTCACGCTGCACCGCCTCGTGCAGGTCTTCGCCTTCGCGCGGGAAATACCAGGGCCGCTTCCACTGGCCCACATCCTCGAACAAGGCACCGGCAGCCACATGGCAGGCATGCGCGCTGGTCTGGCGGGCCGGGTCAAAAAGCTCGCCGCGCTCCAGGCCGGCGAAGGTGCCAAAACTGATTGGCAGGTAGTTGGGCCGGAACGTGGTGGTGCCGACCTTGTCTATCGGCCGCGCAAGAGCCCGCGCGGCCAGCGCCATGCCATTGATGTTGCCCAGCTTGCCCTGGTCGGTGCCGAACCCGAGCGCCGTGTAGCGCTTGATGTGTTCGATGGATTCGAATCCTTCGCGCACTGCCAGTTCGATGTCACTCGCCGCCACGTCGTTCTGGTAATCCACGAAGGCCTTGGCGCGACGCGACACCGGTTCCCCGGTCTCCGCAATCCAGAACGCCTCGATCGGCTCCAGGGCGCGCTCCTGCACCTGGAACTCCCGTGCGTCGGCGGCGAACCCGGCGCGGCTGGCAGCGTCGGCGCCGGCACGGCTGCTCGCGTCGAGCGTTCGCGCCAATGACCAGTTGGCGTTGCAGGCGCCCACACTGGCCTGAGCCAGCACCGGCGCAGTGGGACGGAAGCAGGCTTCCTGATCGTCCCAGCGCACCTTGCCGCCAGCATGCGAATACAGGTGGATGGCCGGGTTCCAGCCGCCCGCCATGCCGATGGCGTCGCAGGCCAGCGTCCGCTGTTCGCCGCTGGCCTTGCCACCCACCAGCGCGCGCAATACCAACCCGGTAACCCCGGCGCTGCCCGTGGCATGCAATGGCGCCCAACCGCGCAGCACCTCGACGCCCGCTTCACGCGCAGCCAGGGCGGCGCCACCCGCCATCGGCTGGCTGGTACGTACGTCCGCCACCGTGACCATGGCACCCGCCGCCTTGAGCGTCATGGCATCGGCATAGGCGCTGTCGTTGTTGGCCATCAGCACGATCTGCCGGCCTACCCGTACACCGTACAAGGCGGCGTAGTCGGCCATTGCGCTGGAGAGCATCACGCCGGGCAGGTCGTTGTTGCCGAACACCATGGGGCGCTCGTGCGCTCCGGTAGCCAGCACCACCCGGGCCGCGCGCACGCGCCACAGGCGCTCGCGAAATCCCTTGCGTTGCGCCAACGGCAGGTGGTCGGTGAGCGATTCGCGAATGGTGAAGAAGTTGTGGTCGTGCGCGCCGAACACGACTCCTCGGCGGATGATGCGTACCTCGGGCATGGCGGCGAGTTCCTGCTCGGCCTGCTGCACCCATTCGCTTACTGGCGTGCCACCGATGTGGCCTTGCAGGCGGTGCGCGCAGCCACCCAGATGCGCGCCCAGATCGGCGATCACCACGCGCGCGCCGCTGCGTCCGGCCGCCAGCGCCGCCGCCAGCCCGGCCACACCGCCACCGGCGACCAGCACATCGCAGTGGATGTTCTGGTGCACGTAGCGGTCCTGGTCTTCTTGCGCAGGCGCAGCACCCAGGCCACCGGCCTTGCGGATGAAGTGCTCGTACCACATCCAGGCCCGCGCCGGCCACATGAAGGTCTTGTAATAGAAGCCGGCCGGGAACAGCGGCGTGAACCAGCGGTTGATCGAGAGCAGATGGCGCGCCGGATTCGGCCACGGGTTGACGCTCTCGGCGCGCAGGCCTTCGTACAACTCCACTTCGGGCATCTTGGCGTTGGGAATGGTGTGCGCGCCGGACTCCAGCTGCACCAGTGCCGACGGCTCCTCGATCCCGCTGCTCACAATGGAGCGAGGCCGGTGGTACTTCCAGGAACGCGACAAAACGGTCTCGCCCGCCGCCAGCACCGCCGAAGCCAGCGTGTCGCCGGCAAAACCCTGGTAGTTGCGCCCGTTGAAAACAAAACGCAATGGTCTGGAACGGTCGATCCGGCTACCGCCGGCGCCAGTACGCACGCCACTCATGACTGCGCCCCGATCACGGGCAGCGCATCCGGATCAACGCCCGGCTTGTAGAACTTCGTGAACACGTAGCTCACGGTATCGCGCTCGGCGTTGAACCAGCGCCGACAACCGGAGGCGTGCAGCCACTGTTCGCGGTGCAGGCCCTTGGGGTTCTTGCGCATGAACAGGTAGTCGCCCCACTGTTCGTCGTTCAGGGCGTCGGTATCGAGCGGACGCGCGATGTGCGCTTCGCCGCCGCAGGCGAATTCACTCTCTGCGCGGGGACCGCACCAGGGGCAGGTGATCTGTAGCATGGTTCTAGTGCGCGACGCCGGCGGCGCCGTGTTCGTCGATCAGGTGGCCGGAGTTGAAGCGGTTCAGTTCAAAGGCTGCGTTCAACGCATGCGGCCGGTCCTGCGCCATGGTGTGTGCCATGACCCAGCCCGAACCCGGAGTGGCCTTGAAGCCGCCGGTGCCCCAGCCGCAGTTGAAGTACAGGCCCCGGATGTCAGTCTTGGAGATGATCGGGCAGGCGTCGGGCGCCACGTCCACAATGCCCGCCCACTGGCGGTTCATGCGCACACGGCGAAAGATCGGGAACAGCTCGCAGATCGCCTGCAGCGTGTGCTCCACCACCGGGAAAGAGCCGCGCTGGCCGTAACCGAGGTAGCTGTCGATGCCCGCGCCGATCACCAGGTCGCCCTTGTCGGACTGGCTCACGTAGGCATGGATGGCGTTGGACATCACCACGGTGTGCAGCACCGGCTTGAGCGGTTCAGACACCAGCGCCTGCAGCGGATGGCTCTCCAGCGGCAGGCGGATACCGGCCATGTTGGCCAGCACGCTGCTGTGGCCGGCCGAGACGATGCCGATCTTCTTGCTGTTGATGGAGCCGCGCGTGGTCTCGATGCCGGTGACCGCGCCGCCTTCGCGGCGGATGCCCACCACCTCGCAGTTCTGCAATATGTCCACCCCCAGCGCGTCGGCGGCGCGCGCGAAGCCCCAGGCAATCGCGTCGTGGCGTGCCACACCGCCACGCGGCTGGAACGAAGCGCCCATCACCGGATACCGCAGCGAGTTGGACGTGTTCATGATCGGCACCATGGCCTTGATCTGGTCGGGCGTGAGCACCACACCGTCCACGCCGTTCAGGCGGTTCGCGTTCACGCGGCGGTTGATGTCGCGCATGTCCTGCAGCGAATGGCCCACATTCATCACGCCGCGCTGGCTGAACATGGTGTTGTAGTTCAGCTCCTGCGACAGGCCTTCCCAAAGCTGCAGGGCTTTCTCGTACAGGTGCGTCGCGTCGTCCCACAGGTAGTTGGAGCGCACGATGGTGGTGTTGCGCGCCGTGTTGCCACCGCCCAGCCAGCCGCGCTCGACCACGGCGATGTTGCGCATGCCGTGTTCCTTGGCCAGGTAATACGCCGTGGCCAGGCCGTGACCGCCGCCGCCCACGATGATCGCGTCGTAACTGGCCTTGGGCTCGGGGCTGCGCCACTGCTTCTGCCAGTTCTCGTGGTAGGACATCGCGTTGCGGGCGATGGTGAAGATGGAAAAGCGGTTCACTTGCGTTCCTATACCTTGTCGTCGACGGCGCCGCATGCAAAGCTGCGTTGGCGTTGGCGCGCGTCGCGGCTGGCGGGGCCCGGCGCCGGCTCATGGTGGAAAGGTCCGGCGCTGAACGCGCGGACTGCCCTGCGGTGCTCGCGCAAGGGGCGCATCGCGCAACTCACTGCGCGCCCTGCGGGCGCTGCGTTCGGACAGGCGCGATGAGACAGATTACGAAGCGCGCTGCGCGCGCCGCCCCTTGCGCTGCGCTCCTCGGCGTTCCACAAATCGCCTGCGCCGGGCCCCGCCAGCCGCGACGCTGCGTCATTGGTGTGCGGGATTGCTCGCTTTCTCGGGTCGTGGCAAACCAGAGGCTTGCCGGCAAAGGTGCGGGGGGGGCCGGGTGCGGCGCGCCTGTGGGGCGCTGAGGAGCACAGGGCTTGCGGCCAAGCGCGAAGCGCGTTCGTTGTCATTCTCATCGCCACTGTCTGAGCGGAGAGAGCGAAGCGAACGCAGCGAGTTTGGCGATGCGGCCGCAAGTCCGAGCACCGCAAGGCAGTCGGCGCGTTCAGCGCCAGACCGCCACAGTGAAGCGCCGCGCGCTGTCCCCATGGGCCTTCGCCGCCCGCCAGCGAAAACGCCTGGCGCGCCAACACG
>JANNDB010000076.1:0-4147 GCA_031387285.1 Betaproteobacteria bacterium
CCAGGCCCGCGCCAGGATGGAGGCCAATGACGACCGCAATGCGCGTATCGTGCGGCGCACCCGCAAGCGGGCAGCCTGGCTGGTTCAGCCGCCGGACGATTCCGGGCGCTGACCACCGTCACATCGACTGTTCAAGCATGCTGCGGTAGTCGTCTGCGCTGGCTGCGCGCGGATTGGTCTTGTGGCAGTGGTCAGCCAGCGCGCCGCTGACGATGCGATCAAACTGCGCTGGCGCAACGCCCATTGCGGCCAAACCATCGGGCAAGCCGAGGCGGGCGTTCATGTCGCGCACGGCTGCAACTATGTCGCCAGCGGCCGCAAGGCCCATCGCCTGGGCCATGCGCTGCAGGCGGTTTTCCGTGCGCACGGATTCGGCCTGGGCGTTGAAGGCCAGAACGGCTGGCAGAAACATCGCGTTCAGCGTGCCGTGGTGCAGGCGCGGATCGACCCCGCCCAGGCTGTGGCTGAGGGAGTGCACACAACCCAGGCCTTTCTGAAACGCCATCGCGCCCTGCATCGAGGCGCTCATCAGATGCATGCGCGCTTCGCGGTCTGCGCCGTTGCGTGTTGCGCGTTCAATATGCGCCCAGCCGCGCTCGAGGCCATCGAGCGCAATACCGTCGGCGGGCGGATTGAATGCCGCCGACATGAAGGTTTCCATGCAATGCGCCACTGCGTCCATGCCGGTGGCGGCGGTCAGACGCGCCGGCAGCCCGAGGGTCAGTTCGGGGTCGCAGATCGCCACCCTGGGCACCAGATGCCAGGAGTGGAAACCGAGTTTGCGCCCGTCGTCCAATATGAGGATGGCACCGCGCGCCACTTCGCTGCCGGTGCCACTCGTCGTGGGCACGGCGATCAGCGCGACACAACGCTCGGTAATCAGGGCGGCGCCGCCTTCGATGGTGGCGTATGTCTTCAGCGGCCCGTCATGGCGTGCCGCGATGGCGACACCTTTGGCGCAGTCGATCGCCGACCCGCCGCCGACGGCGATCAGACCGTCGCAACCGTGCTCCTTGAATGCGGCCACTGCGGCGCGCACGGCCGCTTCCGTGGGGTTGGACGGCGTCTGATCAAACACCGCGGGTGACATGCCGGGAAGTGCATCCAGCGCTTTTTGCAGCACGCCGGCGGCGCGCACGCCCTGATCGGTGACCACCAGCGGGCGGCTGATCGCCAGTCGCTCGCACTCCTGGGCCAGTAGCCGGATAGCGCCGAATTCGAACTGGACCTGTGTCACATAATGGATGAGTGCCATCGCGGTGTCGGTAGTTGGAGGAGCACCCACTGTACCCGCCAGCGCGAAGCGGCAGGCCTCCCACAACGCCAACCTCGCTTTGTTGCCCATCCATGACCCAAGCCTCACTTTTGGACTTCCGGCTGCGCCACCGACTGCGCGTGCGCTGGGCGGAGGTCGATCTGCAGCGCATCGTCTTCAACCCCCACTACCTGATGTACGTGGATACCGCATTCACGGAGTACTGGCGTGCGCTGTACGTGCCCTACGATGCCATTCTGGATACCTTCGGGGGTGACTTGTACGTCAAGAAATCCACGCTGGAATACCACGACGCTGCCGAACTGGACGATGTGTTGCAGGTGGGCATGCGCTGCCAGCGCATCGGGAACTCCTCGCTCGCCTTTGACGCCGGCGTGTTTCGCGGCAACACGCTGCTGGTGGGCGCTGCCCTGACGTATGTGTTCGCCGATCCGGCCGTGCGCAAGTCCAAGCCGGTGCCACAGGCGTTGCGCGACCTGTTTACCGGCTTTGAGGCGGGTGCAGCAATGCTCTCCCTGCAAACTGGCCGGTGGAGCGCACTGGGCACTGCAGCAGCCGGCGTGCGGCGTACCGTGCTGGTCCAGGAAATGGGCCTGCCGCCGGTCCTCCAGGAAAGCGCTGACGACCTGGATGCCGTGCATGTCGTGGCGAGCAACCAGCTGGGCATGGCGTTGGCTACCGGGCGCATCAGCCGGGAGGCCAACGGCAGCGCCCGCCTCGGACGCATTGCCGTCGTGCAGTCAATGCGCGGCGCCGGGCTGGGTCGCCAGGTGGTGCAGGCCTTGCTAAGGGTAGCGGCGGGGCGCGGGGATCGCGAGGTCGTGCTCAGCGCGCAGAGTGGTGCAGCAGGCTTGTATGCTGCGCTCGGCTTCCAGAACGCCTCGGCACCTTACATGGAAAGCTGTCTGGAACATGTCGACATGCACCTCGACTTGACGACACCTCGCAACAGTCCATAGGCGCCCAGGCTCCTAGATGTCTTCCAGTAGCGGGTAGGGGACCGCACTGGCGTGCGCCACCGGTCCATCCCCGCTGCGCAGGTGAAGCTGTGGCGCATGCATAGCCGCGACCTGGCCGGAGACCAGGCCTACAAACCCTGCGCGCGAGTCTGCCGCCGCCTGCACCACGGTGGCACAGGGTTGCCCGGCGTCGTCCGGGGCGAACAGCGTATCGCCGGCGGCCATCGGGCTGGCGGAGCGCATCAGGAAAGCCCGTCGCTTGAGAGTTCCACGGAACTGGCTGCGCGCCACCACCTCCTGTCCCGGATAACAACCCTTTTTGAAACTGACGCCGCCGACGGACTCGTAATTCAGCATCTGCGGTACGAACGCTTCGCTGGTGGCCGCGCTGACCAGTACAACGCCGCTGCGCACCTCGCTGAGGCGCCAGGCTTCGGCGTCCACGCACTCCAGTGCGGGCGCAGCGGCACCGGCTGGCGCAATCCGCAAGGCGAGTGGTGTCGCGCCATCCGGGTACAAGCCCACGATGCTGACAGCATCATTCTGCTGGTGGGCCCAGGGCGCCAGGGCGGAGCCAGCGGCCTGCACTACAGCGTCGCCAACAAGGCCGAACAAGCCGAATTGCGCACTTGCATCGTCCAGCCGGACTTTGGAGCGCAGCACGAACATGGACAGGCGCTTGAGCGTGGCCGCCAGCAAGTCCTGATGGCAGATCAGGAGAATTTCGGTGGAACTGCGCTTGATGGCAACAAAGCTGGCCAGCATGCGCCCTTTGGCCGTGCAGAACGCCGTCAAGCGCGCGTCGGCAGGTGTCATCAGCAAAAAATCCTGGGTCAGCTGGTTGTGCAGAAACTTCGCCGCCTCGTCGCCCTGCGCGCGAATCACACCAAGATAGGGCAGGGCGGCGGCGCCATTCAATTCGGATTTCATGCAGTCAATTATCATGGCCGCCCAAGTTCATGGAGAGGGTAGGGTTGTGCGAAGGCTGGCGCTGATTTTGTTGATGGTGATCGCGCTGGCGGGAGGCGCTGCATGGGTATGGCTGGATCGCCCACTGCCTATGGACCACAGCCCGGTCGATCTGGTCGTGGCGCCTGGCACCAGCCCGGCCCAGGTGGCCCGGCTGCTACAGCAAGGCGGCGTGCGGATCTGGCCGGAACTGCTCTACCTGTGGTTTCGCGCCTCCGGCGAAAGTCGCAACATCAAGGCCGGCAGTTACGAAATCGCTGAGGGCAGCACGCCGCGCAGCATGCTGCGCAAACTCGTGAATGGCGAGCAGGCGCTGCGCTCGCTGACACTGGTAGAGGGCTGGACGTTCCGCCAGGTGCGTCAGGCCATCGCCAAGGCGCCCGACCTCATCGCCCAAAGCCAGGGCCTCTCCGACGCCCGCGTGATGGAACAACTGGGACGGCCTGGGCAACACCCGGAAGGCCGGTTTTTCCCCGATACCTACAGTTACCCCAAGAACGCCACGGATCTGCAGCTGCTGGCGACGGCCATGGGCGCGATGGACCGCAACCTGCAGGCCGCATGGGAGCGCAGGGCGGTGGACTCCCCGCTCAAAACGCCGGAACAGGCCCTGATTCTGGGCAGCATCGTGGAAAAGGAGACGGGGCGCGCATCCGATCGGCCCATGATTGCGGGCGTTTTCGTGAATCGACTGCGCCTGGGCATGTTGTTGCAGACCGACCCCACTGTCATCTATGGCCTTGGACCGTCCTTTGACGGGAATCTGCGCAAAAAGGACTTGACCACCGACACGCCCTGGAATACCTACACGCGCGCCGGACTGCCACCCACCCCCATCGCCATGCCGGGCAAGGACGCGTTGCTGGCGGCAGTGGCGCCGGCTGCTACGGACGCCTTGTATTTTGTGGCCCGCGGCGACGGGACCAGCCAGTTCAGCAACACC